>CALBHI010000526.1 GCA_937894535.1 uncultured Verrucomicrobiota bacterium | reverse complement strand
ATCGTCATGTCCGCGTCCACCGCCTCCGCGCAGGAAGCAACTACGCCATCCATCGTATTTGTCGATCTCGATTCGGTGTTCACCAATTACCACAAGACCAAAACCGCGGAGGCCCAGCTCAAGGAACAGGCCGATGAGATCAAGGCCGAGCGCGCCGCCCTGGTGAAGCAGTTCGAGAAGATCGAGGCCGAGTACAAGGCCTTGCGCGGACAGGCCCAGAACACCGCGCTGAGCGAGGATGCACGGAACCTCAAGCGTGCCGAGGCCGAGGACAAGTTGATCGAAGTGCGCGACATGGAGGGCAAGATCCGCCGCCTCGAGGAATCGGCCCAACGCAAGATTGATGAGCAGTCGCGCCGCGCCCGCAAACGGCTGGTCGAGGAAATCAACGGGATGATCCGGACCTATGCACTGACCCGCAACTATACGGCCATCATCGATATTTCGGGCGAAAGCCTCAACGGTGTCCCCACCGTGGTGTACTACAATCCCAATCTCGATATTACCGCGGAGCTGATCACCCTGGTGAACCGCAAGGAATAAGTCGGCCATGGTAGCAATGACGGTGGGGGAAATTGCCTCCCGGGTGGGCGGCGAACTTGTGGGGGATGCTTCCGTGGCCATCCACGGGGTCGCCGGAATCCGTTATGCCGGACCCGGTGAGATCGCCTACGTGTCGCAAGCGCGTTATGCCGGTGATGCCGACACCACGCATGCCGCAGCGCTGGTGGTCGGCCGCGACTGGGTGAAACCGCTTCCCATACCGGTCATCAAGGTGGAAAAGCCGGAGGATGTCTTCTCCTCGGTGGCCCAGTTGTTTGCTCCTCCCCCGGTGGCATATCCTCCCGGCATCCACCCCTCCGCCGTCATCGCCCCGGATGCGTGCATCGGACAGGATGTCCACATCGGTCCGTTTTGTATGATTGGCGCGGGTGCCAGCGTGGGTGACCGTTCGGTGCTGGTCGGGCACAACGTGATCGGTCCCCATGCCGTGCTGGGTGCCGATTCGTTGCTGTATCCGCTGGCGAGCCTCCGGGAGCATGTGCGGATTGGCGACCGGTTCATCGCCCACAATGGCGCGGTGATCGGGAGTGATGGATTCGGCTACCACGCGGATGCCAAGGGAGTCCGGACCAAAATTCCCCAGATCGGAACCGTGGAGATCGGGCACGATGTCGAGATCGGTGCGAACAGCGCCGTGGACCGTGCCCGGTTTGGCAAGACCACCATCGGGAACGGGGTGAAGATCGACAATCTGGTGCAGGTTGGCCACAACGTCTTCATCGGTGATCATGCGGTTCTCGTCGCACAGGTCGGCATTGCCGGCAGTGCGATGGTCGGCAACCATGCCATTCTTGCCGGTCAGGCCGGGGTCGCCGGCCACATCACCATCGGTCCGCATGCGGTGATCGGGGCCCAGAGCGGCGTCACCAAGGACATCGCCCCGAAGTCCTTCTCCCTCGGCTTCCCGGCAATCCCGCAGAAGGAATTTGCGCAGAACCAGGCCAACGTGAACCGCCTGCCGGAGCTCAAGAAGAAGATGGCCGCCCTCGAAGCCCGCATCAAGGCCCTCGAGTCCGGTACGGGTACCGAGGCGACCTGAAGCGGTTCGCCGGGCTTGAGGGAGGTCTCCATTTCCGCTAGGGTTGATCCATGTCGGATCGACCACGCACAACCTATCGCTTTGCGGCTGACCTGTTCTCGCGCGCCCTCGGCGTTGTGTACATCATCGCTTTGTATTCGTTATGGCCGCAGCTCCCGGGATTGATCGGCGAGAACGGCCTCCTTCCGGTTACCCGTTTTCTGGCGGCGGTGCAGGGGCAACTGGGTGATCGTGCGGTGTGGCAACTCCCGACGTTGCTGTGGTGGGGCAACACCGACCATGCGGTGGCGATGGTCTGCTGGATCGGCATGATCGCGGCGGGCTTCATGGTGCTCGGGATTCTGCCGATGCTTTCCGCACTGGTCGCCTGGTTGGCTTACCTCTCCATCACCACGGGCGGCCAGGCCTTCCTCGGTTTCCAGTGGGACAACCTCTTGCTGGAGTCAGGATTCCTGGCGGTGTTGCTGGCACCGCTGGCGCTGCGGGTGCGGTTGACCGATCCGCCTGCGCCAAACCGCTTCGTGGTGTTCCTGCTGCATTGGTTGCTGTTCCGTTTGATGTTCGCCTCGGGGTATGTCAAGTGGGCGAGTGGTGATCCGTCATGGCGCGACCTCACCGCCTTGCAGTACCATTTCTGGACCCAGCCGCTGCCGATCTGGACGGCCTGGTTTGCCCACCATTCCCCGGGGTGGATGCTCAAGGCCGGCACCGCCATCATGTTTGTCATCGAACTCGCGGTGCCGTGGCTGATCTTTGCCGGCCGCTGGCCTCGCGTGGTGGCCTTTGTGTCGTTCACCCTGCTCCAGATCGGGATCGCCCTCACGGGAAATTACGGCTATTTCAACGGGCTGAGCTTTATCCTGGGGATCCTGTTGCTCGATGATCACTTCTGGCCACACCGCCGGCAGGGAAAAGTCCCCGACCCGTTGCCCTTTCGCCGGCGCCTCGTCCTGGCCGGGGTGCGGTGGCCGCTAGCCCTCGTGGTTTTCGTTGTTTCGGTGGCGACCTTTCTTCCGATGTTCAAGCGGGGTTCATCGCCTCCCGCCCCGTTGGGGGAGGTGATCCGGGTGGTTGCCCCGTTCCGTTCGGTGAACCAGTATGGGTTGTTTGCCTCGATGACCAAGACCCGTCCGGAGATCGTCATCGAAGGAAGCCGCGACGGAAAAACCTGGCTGGCCTATGAATTCCGGTGGAAGCCCGGCGATATCTACCGGACGCCGGTTATCGTCGCCCCGCACATGCCACGCCTCGATTGGCAGATGTGGTTTGCCGCCCTCGGATCCTATCAGGGCAACCCATGGTTCATGAACCTGCTGGTGCGCCTGCTGGAAGGCCAACCGGACGTGCTCGCGTTGCTGGAGCACAATCCGTTTCCGGGCGAACCGCCTCAATTGATTCGCGCCGTGTTGTATGAATACACCTTTTCGACGCCCGAACAGTACAAGGCCGATTACCGCTGGTGGGATCGCTCGTTAAAGGGACTGTACTGCCCGATTCTTTCCCGTTCGCCATGAACCTGGTTCTCACTGACCGGCCGGTTTCGGCCGAATGGATCCTCGGGGTTTCGCCGGAATGGCGCCTGGTCGATGCCGGATCAACCGAGGTGCTTCGAACCTTGGCGGAAACCCTGAACCCGGATCGCCCGAGCTGGATCGCGGTATGTCCGGGATGGCGCGACCAGGGCTCCGGTTACCTGGTGATCATGGATGAAGCACCGCGTTCCCAGTTTGATGCGATGATGGAGGGGGCCCGCGTGCCGGGCTTTCCCGATGACCCGGTCATCGCGATTGCGCTCACCGGAACGCGGTTCCGCGGTCAACGGGAGCGCCCGTGGACAGCCTTGCGGGGCAACCTGCACCTGACGGCCCGTTACCGCGTGGATGTCGATGCCGACCGGTTCGCCGCCGCGCTGACCATGGCCCCGGCCGTCGCGGCCGTCGAAGCCATCCGTGCACTCGGGGATCCCGGACTTCAACCCCGGATCAAGTGGGTCAATGATGTCCTGCTTGGCGGAGGCAAAGTCGCCGGTGTTCTCACCGCGTTGCAACGCGATGGCGCGCGTGTGCACCATGCCTTGTTCGGAATCGGCATGAACATTGATGCCGCTCCCGAGCTTCCGGTGTGGCCGGGTCAACCGCAACCGGTTTGTTTGGCCGGTGTCGATCCGCAATGGCATGGCGTGCTTCCCCGGATGTTTCGCATCTTGACCGAGCGCCTCGATTCGGCCCTGGCAACAATCCGGGCGGGTGATGCCGCCACCCTGGCTGCCTCGTACCGGTCCTATGCGGCTTTTATCGGGGCGATGGTGGCGATATGGCCGGAACACGTGGCCGATCCCGGATCGTCGTCGCCCTTGTACCGGGGCCGTGTTCTTGATCTTTGGCCCGACCTCGCGCTCGTGCTTGATTCCCATCCCGAACCCATCCGGGGCGGTCGCATGGTCGTGGAGCAATCTGCGCCCGAGGTCTGATCCACCGCGGAAAAATGCTGTGCTCGCGCGGCCGCTTTGGTAGGTTTCGGGCCATGAAACATGCGCGTTTGCTGCTTGTGCTGGGATGCCTTCTCGCCGCTGGTTGCCGGTCGGCCCGGTGGCAGGCCTCGGATGAATTCTCCGATACCATCACCCACGCGGGAACCATCACCGATCTTGCCGCGGGTGCTTACGGCGGCTTCATCGCGATCTCGAACGTGCTGCGGTATGGTGACTTCGGGCTGGGTACGTTTGACGGGCTTGATGGCGAGATGGTGGTCTGGTCCGGTACGGTCTACCGCGCCGGTTCGGACATGCGCATCGCCCCGGCTCCGCTCGAGGTCAAAACGCCCTTCGCCGTGATCACCTGGTTTACCCCTGACCGGACGTTTGATGTCGAGCGGATGGATCAAGGCCTTTTCGAGCGGGCGATGGCCCTGCGCCGCAACAACGAGCGGTTGCCGCAAGCCATCGCGGTGAACGGCCTGTACAGCCGGCTGCACATCCGGTCCGTCGCTGCGCAGCCAACGCCGTGGCGACCGTTGCGCGAGGCGCTCGCCGCCGACAGCCGGGACTTCATCCTGACCAATGTGAGCGGCCGGATGGTTGGGTACTTCATGCCACCGCCCTTTGATGCCCTGCATCCGTCCGGTTACCACTTCCATTTCATCAGCGCCGACGGGACGACCGGCGGGCATGTGCTCGGGTTTGACATCGCCCGGGCGCGCATCGAGATCGACGCCTCCGACCGGATCCAGGTCCTGGTCAACACCAATGCCTCGGTTGCCTCGCCCCGGTAGCGGCAGGGTGGGGGAATCCGCCGGTCCCGCCTGTTCGAAGAATGATTGAACTGCCCGGTGCGGAATGCTATCTTCCTCGCCTTACTTTACGGAGATCCATCATGTCACGTGTTTACAATTTCAGCGCCGGTCCCGCCGTCCTTCCTTACGAAGTACTCGTCGAAGCCCAGTCCCAGTTCGTGGACTTCCAGGGCGCGGGCATGTCCCTGCTCGAGATGAGCCACCGCGGCAAGGAATACATGGCCGTGCAGGCCGAGGCCGAGGCCAACATCCGCAAATTGCTCGGCATCACCGACGACTATGCGGTCTTGTTCCTCACCGGCGGTGCCAGCACCCAGTTCGCCATGGTGCCGATGAACCTGCTGTCCGCCGACCAGACCGCCGACTACACCCACTCCGGTTCCTGGGCCAGCAAGGCGATCAAGGAGGCCAAGCTGTTCGGCAAGGTCAACCTCGCTGCAGACGTCAGCAAGGCCCAGCCCTCGCGCATGCCGGCAGACGCCGAGCTGAAGTGGACCCCCGGTGCGGCCTATGCGCACGTTACGTCCAACGAAACGATTGAAGGTACGCAGTGGAAGTCGTTCCCGAAAGCCGGATCGCCGCTGGTCGCCGACATGTCGTCCGATATCTTCAACCGCCCGGTGGATGTCTCGCAGTTCGGGTTGATCTACGCGGGTGCCCAAAAGAACATGGGCCCGGCCGGTGTCACGCTGGTCATCATCCGCAAGGACCTGGCCGAGCGTGTCTCGGACAAGGTGCCGGTGATCTTCCGCTACAAGACCCACATCGAAAACGAGTCGATGTACAACACGCCGCCCTGTTTCCCGATCTACATCGTCATGCTGGTCACCCGCTGGCTGCTCGCCAAGGGCGGTTTGGGCGCGATGCAGCAGATCAACGACACCAAGGCGGCGGTGTTGTACAACGCGATCGATGCCACCGGGTTCTACCGCGGCACGGCCGATCAGGCCTACCGCTCAAACATGAACGTGACCTTCCGGTTGCCCTCCGAGGAACTCGAGGAGAAGTTCGTCAAAGAAGCATCCTCCCGCGGCCTCAAGGGTCTGAAGGGTCACCGCTCGGTGGGCGGCATCCGTGCTTCGATCTACAATGCCTTCCCCACGGAAGGCGTTGACGCCCTCGTGGCCTTTATGAAAGACTTCGAACAGAAGAACGGGTGACGAAGCATGGTGTTTTGGATTACCTGACACCTGAACACTGAAACCTGACACCTTTTTTACGCGCTCGTAGCTCAATTGGATAGAGTGACGGCCTCCGAAGCCGTAGGTTGTGGGTTCGACCCCCGCCGAGC
>CALBHI010000525.1 GCA_937894535.1 uncultured Verrucomicrobiota bacterium | reverse complement strand
CTCTACCTGGCCAGGCCGGATATCGTCGCCGCCTACCACGCCTGGCAAGCCGCCGCAGGCATGTCGCGCAGCGCGGCACGCGACCGGTTGCCATCGCTCGCACTGGTGGCCAGCGCCGCCGGGGAAGGCGATACCTCGACCGACCCTGAGCGCTGGGAAGCCTGGGCCGGCCCGATGCTGACGGTCCCCTTGTGGGAACCGCGACGCGGTAGCCGTGCGCGCAGTGCCGCCGCCGAAACCGATGAAGCCGCCGCCCGGTTTGAATCAGCCAGCCTGCGCGCCCTGCAGGAGATCGATGCCGCGCGCACGGACCGGGAACGCGCCGAGGCAATGATCGACCACATGAAGCAACGCGAACGCATGCGCGCCAACGAAGAGGAATCGGCCGACCGCAAACGCCACGCCGGGCTGATCCAGGATGCCGACTGGCGTATGGCACGGATGGAGCGCGCGGCTGCGGCGCGGGATCTTTCCGCCTGGCTGGCCACCGGCCTGCAGTACCACATCACCCTGGTCGGCGCGCTGGGTGGGCATGCACCCTGAGAGACCGCGCTGCGAACGTGGCGCGCGTGACATCCCTCCCGCGGTTACTTCTTGATCAACCCGATCACGAACAACACCACCACCGACCCGATCACCGCACGGATCAACGAACCCGGCAATCCACTGGCAATGGATATCGACAGCGCATCAAACAGGTACGATCCGGCCAACGCGCCCAGCACGCCCACCACCACGTTGCCGATCACCCCGAAGCCGCCGCCCTTCATGATGGTGCCGGCGAGCCAGCCCGCCACACCACCGACCACCAGCATCGTCACGATTTGTTCCATCGACATAACCAAGGCCTTTCGTTTTCCGCCCTACGGCGGATCGCTGCCATCAGGTATCGGACTCAACCAACCGGATCGTACGCGGCTTCGCGACCTCGCGCAGCACGGCGTCGGACTGCTGCAGGTGATCACGCAGGGCCTTGACGAGGTTCTTGAACTCTTCGCTGGCCGCGACCGACTTGATCGTGCCTTCGGTGCTCTGCTGCAGGTGCAACAGCTTGTCGATCTCCTTCTCCAGCGTGGCGATCTTGTCAAGTTGGGCCACGAGCTGCGCACTGGCCTTGCCGGTCTTGTCCGCATGGTCGCTCAACGACGCCTCCAGCTTCGCCGCCACCGCACCCAGCGTCTCGCCCAGCTTCTTCGCGCCGCCATCAAGCGACGCCGTCATCTTGTCGCTGCCGCCGGTCAGCCCGACGCCCAGCTGCTGCGCCGCGCCTTCCAGCGCCTTGCGGATCGCCTCCAACCCGGCCCCGGTCTGTTTCTCGTGCGCCGCCCACTTCTCCAGCACCGCGCCCTGGCTGGCCAGCATCTTGGCGTGCATCGATTCCACCCCGGCCGACGCGGTCTTCAATGACGCCTCGACCGAACTGGAAATGGCCGCCGACACCTTCTCCGGTTGCGGCATGTATTTCTGGAACGACGACTCGATCGAGCTTCCGAGCGCCGCCCCGATCTCCTGCGCCGTCGCCCCGGTTCCGGGAATCTGTTCGCTCAGCCGCTGAATGTTTTTACTGAGTGCCTGGATTTTGGTAAGGGCCATCACCAACACCACCAGAATCAACAACCCCACCACCGCTACCGCTATCGTCATCGTTTCCATCGCCAAACCTCCTGAAGTGAATAGAACCGGAAGTACGGCATCACCGTAAAGCAAGCCTCCCCGCCATGTCAAAACCCGCGTTCATCGGAATCGCCGCCACCCTCGTCCTGATCGCCGCCCTCGGCACCTGGGCCTGGGCGCACCGGCGCGCGCCCGACCCGACCCGCTGGCCGCCCGACCGCGCGGCCCTGCTGCGCACCGCCGTGCTAATCCCCGCCGGCGAACATGCCGTCGGCAGCCGTGAACCCGGTTGCTACCCGCCGCGCCGCATCACCCTGCCCGCCTTCCGCATCTGGCCGGTCGAATTCCCGCAGACCTGGCGCGAGCAGTTGGAAGGACGCGCCCCGACCTCCGCCGCCCGCCTCGCCGCCGCAACGGTATCCCATGCCGAAGCCGAAGCCTTGTGCGCCGCCCTGTCCCGTCACTTCGGCCTCACCATCCGCTTACCCACCCCCGATGAATGGCAGGCCGCCGCACGCGCCGGAACTCCCGGGGTTCCGTATCCGTGGGGTTGGAATGCCCCGGCGGAACGCGCGGCCTTTGACCTGCCCCACGCCCGCGACATCGCCTCGTACCCACCCAATCCGGCTGGGCTGCATGACCTCGCCGGCAACCTCGCCGAATGGTGCCAAGCCGATCCCGACTCACCCACCGCCCCCGCGCTCGGCGGCAGCTGGGCCGAACGCAGCCCGGCCCTCCTCCGCATCAGCCACCGCCTGGAACTCCCCCGCACCTACCGCGACGCCGACACCGGCTTCCGCTTCGTCATCGAATGACCCCTCCCTTCCCCATCCCCATCAACCATCAACCATGAACCATCTCTTCCATTCCCATTCCCATTCCCCTTGCCTCCTTGTGCCCTTGCACCGTTGAACCCTTGCCCCGGTTCTGCCACACTGACCGCATGGCCTACCGGACCAAGCACATCCTCGAATACGGGTTCCTGCGCGGCGCGACCGCGTTGATGCAGGTCTTGCCGTTGCGCGGGGCGCTGGCGCTGGGCTGGGTGCTCGCCGCGTTGCTATACCCGTTTGTTGCCAAACGCGCGGCCGAGGCGCAGCGGCGGATGCGTTCGGTCCTCGGACCGTCCCCCTCCGCGTGCGACCTGCGCCGCTGGGCCTGGACCTCCTGGCGCAACATCTTCTTCAACGTGGTTGAGATCGCCCGGGCCCCGCAGTGGACCCGTTCCGACGTGGACCGGCTGGTCGACTACACCGACGTCGCCAAACTGCTCGAGCGCCAACGCACCCACGGCGGCTTCACCCTCGCCGTCTGCCACATGGGCAACTGGGAACTCGCCGGGTTCACCACCCGGATGCTGGGCCTGCCGTTGTTTGTGATGATGCGCAGCCAGTCCAATCCGCTGGTCACCGCCTACCTGAACCGGATCCGCGAGGCGGCCGGGGTCGGCGCCATCGAGCGCCACAGCAAGGCGCTCGGCCAGATCGCCAAACGCATCCGGGCCGGCGAAGTCTTCACCATCCTGCCCGACATCCGTGCCAAATCGCCCGACGCCGCGGTGCGGGTGCCCTTCCTTGGCGGTGAGGCCTATCTGAACGCGGGCACCTGCCTGTTCGCCCGCCACACCGAAACGCCGGTGGTCACCGCCTACGTGCGCCGCATCGGCTGGACCCGCCACCAGATCGTCGTCCACGACCCCATCTTCCCGGATCCTTCGCTCGACAAACACGACGACCTCGCCCGCATGCTTGGCATCATCATGGCCCGCTTCGATGCCGAAATCCGCCGTGATCCCGGCCAGTATTTCTGGTACAACAAACGCTGGGTCCTCGACCCCGATTTCGCCCCTTCCCCGAAGATTGACAAACACCCCCCTGTTTCCTAGGGTATCGGCCCTTCTTTCGTGTGGCGGAGTAGCTCAGTTCGGTAGAGCAGAGGACTCATAAGCCTTTGGTCGGGAGTTCAAA
>CALBHI010000524.1 GCA_937894535.1 uncultured Verrucomicrobiota bacterium | reverse complement strand
AGCCGGCTCCGCTCGGCGTGGCTTCGTGCGGGTTATGATCCGGAGCTGATCGCGGGGCCGGATCGGTTGCCCCAGCTCCGCTTTGGCGACTGGGTGGGTGGCGATCGCGACGGGCATCCCGGCGTGACCGCCGACGTCACCGGGGAAACGCTGCACCTGTTTCGCCAATCCGCCCTGAAATTGATTGATACGTCCCTGTCCCAGCTCGCCAGCAGCCTCAGCCTGTCCGAACGCCGCCAACCGACCCCGCCCTTGCTGGAAGAGCACCGCGCCAAACTGGCCGCCTTGCTCGGGGAGGCCGGGCACGAGGCCATCGCCCGCAGTCCCGAGGAACCCTGGCGGCAGTACGTCAACCTGTTGCGTGCCGCCCTGCCGATGGCGGACTCGACGGCGCGGTGGCACTTCGCCTCCTCCGATGACCTCGTCGCCGCGTTGCGCGCCTTGCATCAGGCCCTCCTGCAGGGCGGTGCTCCGCGGTTGGCCCGCGTCGATGTGGAGCCGGTCATCCTGCTGGTGAAGACCTTTGGCTTCGGTTTGGCCAGCCTAGATATCCGGCAGAACAGCGCCTTCCACGATCGCGCACTGGCCCAACTGCTTGCCTGCGCGGGGATCGAGGATGCGGCGTCGTATCCGGAATGGCCGAACGACCGCCGTCGCCGGTTGTTGGAGGACGAGCTGGCCACCCGTCGGCCGTTCAGTTCAAGCAAGGATGTCGAGGGTCACGAAGCACGCGCGGTCCTGGATGTCTACCAGGTGCTGGCCCGGCACCGTGCCCGCCATGGTAGTGAGGGCCTCGGGGCCTTGATCATCAGCATGACCCGCAGCGTCGAGGACCTGCTGGCCGTGTATGTGCTCGCGCGCGACAGCGGCTTGCTGGAGCGCAACGCCCAAGGGGTTTATTGTCCGCTGGAAGTGGTACCGCTGTTTGAGACGATCGACGACTTGCGGCGCGCCCCGGCGATTATTGACGAATACCTCGCCCATCCAGTGGTCCGGCGGAGCCTGGATGTCCGTGCCGGGCCCCACGGTCAGCGGGTGCTGCAGGTCATGATCGGGTACAGCGACAGCGGCAAGGACGGCGGCATTGTGGCCAGCACCTGGAGCCTCAACCGGGTGCAGTGCCAGCTCACCGGGGTGGCGGCGCGCCACGGCATCCGCATCCGGTTCTTTCATGGGCGCGGCGGGACGATCGGCCGCGGAGCGGGCCCGACCCACCGCTTCGTGCGGGCGCTGCCGCCGGGCACGGTGGGTGGCGACCTCCGGCTCACCGAGCAGGGTGAGACCATCTCGCAAAAATACGCCAATGTGGTGACGGCCGCCCACCACCTTGAACTGCTCACCGCGGGGGTGTTTTCCGCCTCGGTGGCCGACCAGTCCGGGCGCAGCGATCCTCCGGAACTGGTGGCCATCATGGACCGGTTGACCGACCGGAGCCTCACCGCCTACCGGACCCTGTTGGAGACCGAGGGTTTCGTCGACTTCTTTGCCCAGGCCACGCCGCTGGACGCCATCGAGTCCAGCCGCATCGGTTCGCGCCCGGCGCGCCGCAGCGGCAAACGCACCATCGGCGATCTCCGCGCGATCCCGTGGGTCTTTGCCTGGAACCAGGCACGTTTCGTCATTCCCGGTTGGTACGGGGTTGGTTCGGCGTTGCGCACGCTGCAGCAGGATGCCCCCGGTGATTTCGCGACACTGGTCGCGGCAAAACAGGATACCCCGGCCCGGTGGGCACCCTTGCATTATTTGATCAGCAATGCGGCGACGGCCCTGATGACCAGTTCCGCCGAGGTGATGGAGCGGTATGCCGGACTGGTCGAAGACCGGGTGTTGCGCGAGCGGTTGTTGACGCAGATCCTCGCCGAGCGAGCTACGACCCGGAGCGTGCTGGAGGAAATCTACGGAGGCCCGCTCGCCGAGAAGCGACCCCACATCCAGCGTTTTATTGATCGCCGCCACCAGGCGCTTATTCCGCTGCACAACCACCAAATCCGGTTGTTGCGACGGTGGCGAACCGCGCTGGCGAATGACCAACATGGCAAGGAAGCCCAGGACCTACTGCCGCAACTGCTCATGTCGATCAACGCAATCGCTTCCGGCCTCGGCTCAACCGGGTAGAAACCGTCCGCGACGTGAGGGGCGGACGGTGGACCGCATCATGCTTCACCTATCCACTTGTACGCGGCCGGACTTCTGCTAGATTGCGCGGTCGTTTTCCAATGGTTGGAAAACCGGTGCGTCACGTTGTCCAGGGTCTGGACAGGGAGCATGGTATGATCGCGATTGGTTTATTGGTGGTTGGTCTGGTGGTGCTGACCGTCGGCGCGGAGTTCCTGGTGCGGGGTGGGGCGGCCCTGGCGCTGCGCCTGAAGATTCGGCCGTTGGTGGTTGGCCTCACCGTCGTTGCGTTCGGCACCAGCGCGCCGGAGTTGGCGGTGAGCATCAAGTCCGCGCTGGCCGGGCAGGGCGATGTCGCGGCCGGCAACGTGATCGGTTCCAACATCTTCAACATCGCGGCGATTCTCGGCATCGCCGCGTTGATTTTCCCGCTCGCCGTGCATGCCAAGCTGATACGGTACGATATCCCGCTGATGATCGGCGTGACGGTTGTCGCGATGGTGATGATGCGGGATGCCGCCCTGTCCCGCGTCGAGGCCGCGCTGCTGTTTGCCGGGTTGATTACCTACCTGGTGGTCACGTTCCGTTTTTCCGCGCGCGAGGACGCAGCCATGGAAGAGGAGGCCAGCGCCGAGTTGCCCAAGCCGGGGCGCAGTGCCCTGCTGGAGGGGTTGATGATCATCGGTGGGCTGGCCGCCCTGGTGATCGGCGCGGATTGGTTCGTACGCGGCGCGGTGGACCTGGCCCGCTGGTTCGGGCTGACCGAGGCGGTGATCGGCCTGACCATCGTCGCGGCCGGGACCAGCCTGCCCGAGCTCGCCACCTCGGTGGTGGCCTCGTTCCGACGCCACACCGACATCGCCATCGGCAACGTCGTCGGGTCGAACATCTTCAACATCCTGGCCATCCTCGGCCTCACCGGGATCATCCATCCGTTCTCCACCCAAAACATCCTCGCGTTCGACGCGTGGACCATGCTGCTCTTCGCCGTTCTGCTCTTCCCGCTCGCCGCCACCGGGTGCGTGCTCAAGCGCTGGGAGGGTGCGGTGCTGCTGCTCGGTTACCTCGGCTACATCGCCTACCGTCTGACGACCTGATCCGGGAGACTGCCCATGACCCTGCCTGTCACCCTGCAAACGGCCGCCCTGCTGGTGTTGTCGAATGTCTTCATGACCTTCGCGTGGTACGCCCACCTCAAGGACCTCCGCGACAAGCCGTGGATGATCGCCGCGCTGATCAGTTGGGGCATCGCATTTTTTGAGTACATGGTGCAGGTGCCGGCCAACCGCATCGGCTACACCGCGCTGAACCTGAGCCAGTTGAAGATCATGCAGGAAGTCATCACCCTCGCGGTGTTCATTCCCTTCAGCCTCTACTACATGAACCAACCGTTCAAAATGGACTTTATCTGGGCCGGCCTGTGCCTGGTCGGCGCGGTGTATTTCATGTTCCGGTAACGGGGGAGGGGAAAGGTGTCGGGTGTCAGGTGTCAGTGTCCAGCGTAAGGCGATTGCGGTGCAGCACTGTTCCTGAACACTGAAATCTGAACACCCCGCATCCGTTATCGGCGTTCTGACCCCTGACACCTGACACCTGACACCCGTATCAGGTCCCCACGATTTCCTCGAGCACCATGTCGAGGGTGACGTAACCGACGACATCGTACTTCTCGTTGGCGACCAGCACGATCGGTTGCTTGGTTACGCGCATGCGCGGGAGGATGTGGTCCACCGGGGTACTGGCCGCGACGAGTTGGGGCGGCCGCATGTAATCCTTGGCCGACTTGCCGCCTGGGGTTGGATCGGACAGGACATCGACCATGTACACGATGCCGACAAAGGTTTGTTTCTCACGGTCGAGGACCGGGAATTGGGAAACTTGCTGGGCGCGGGCGAACATGCGGATATCGTCGGCGCTGGTGTCTTGGTGGATATACACCATGTCCTTGCGCGGGACCATCAGTTCGGAGCAGGCCATGGCGCGCAATTCAAACACACCCTTGATCATCCGCACCTCGTCGTTGGAGAGGGCGCCGGCCTTGTGGCCTTCGCGCACCAGGTGCAGCACCTCGTCGCGGGTGATCGCCGCCTTGTCTTTGCTCTCCTCGGTTTCCTTGATGAACGGCGTAAAGAACTTCACCACGCTCATCAACATGCGGCTGAGCGGGTGGAGCACCCGGCCGATGGCGCGAAGCGGCGCGGCGAAGGGCAGGCAACGCCGGCTCGGAAAGCTGCTGAACCAGGCTTTGGGAAGGTATTCGCAGAACACCAGCAGCACGGCGGTGACCAGGATGCTGCCGATCCAGGAACCGCTCGGACCGAGCATACGCGTGCCGACGCTGACCGTGACGATCGAAAGCACGGTGTTCACGATGTTGTTGCCGACGAGCGTGGTGCCGAGCAGGTGATCGGGTTTGCTGAGGAAATCCTGGAGGATGTCCGCCCCTTTGATCTGGTGCCGCACCAGGTGGCGCAGGCGCAACCGGTTGATCGAGATCAGACCGGTCTCGATGCCGGAGAAAAACGCTGATCCGATCAGGCAAACCGTGATGATGATGAGTTCGAGGGCGGTCACGGGGAAGCCTCGCCGGGTTCGCTGGCTACGGTTTCCAGCTTTTCGATCATGGCCAGCGTCACACGCAGGCGCACGGTTTGCAGCACGGTCACCCGGCAGCCTTGCGCCTCGACCACATCATCTTTTTGCGGGACATGGCCGGCGTGCTCGGTGATCCATCCGGCCAACCGGTCGCCGCCATCGCTGTCGAGTTCCAGATCCAGCCGCCGGTTCAATTCCTCAAGGCTGAAGTTCGCGTCCACCAGCCAGCGGTTCGGTCCGGCCGGTTGGAACAACGGCCGCGGCTTGTTCAGTTCCTGGTAGATCTCGCCGGTGATTTCCTCGAGGATATCGCCCCGGGTGACCACGCCGGAGGTTCCGCCGTATTCATCCACGACGATGGCGATGCGCCGTTGTTCCTTCTGGAACTGGGTCAGAAGGCGGTTCAGGGGGATGCTGACCGGGACGAAGTAGGGTTTGATCAACGCGGCCTGCAGGTTGTGGTCTGGATCGAGCAGGTAGTTGCGGACATTCAGGAAACCGACGACCTGGTCAATCGTGTCACGGTAGACAACGAGGAAATTGCGCCGGGCGGTGCGGGCCTTGGCCAGGTGATCCGCCGCGGTCAAGGTGTCGTCACCCAGATCAATGCCCACGATATCCACCCGCGGGGTCATGACCTGGCTGGCGGTCAGGTCTTCCAGTTGGATGATCGCTTTCAGCATGGCCAGTTCATCGGCATTCAGCACCCCGGCTTCGTTGCTGATCTCCAGCACCGTTTCGAACTCCTCGCTGCTTAACGATTTGCCGTGCGGGCGTAACA
>CALBHI010000523.1 GCA_937894535.1 uncultured Verrucomicrobiota bacterium | reverse complement strand
ATCGATCTGCAGCGCGGGCAGCAGTTTGCCGGCTTCGCGGAATTGCAGCGCGGCGTTCGACCAGTCGCCGATCAAGGACAGGCAGAACCCGGCCATGTAACGGGAGTACGCATCGTCGGGGTAATCCTTTTTTGCCTCGGGGGCGAGGGACTGGATAATCCGGCGGGCCTCGACGGCGGCGTTTTCCCAGTTCGACTGCAGGAAGTGGTTTTTCGCGGTGAAGGTGTGGAGCAGGGTGCGCTCGAAGGGGACGGCCTGGAAATCCTGGACATTGTCGTTGATGACCATCGACGCCGTGTCCTTGGTCACGCTGATCGCCGTCATTTCCTCGATGGTTTCGTAGGCGTCGAGAAAATCCCGCGTCGAATCGTCGTACCGTTCCGCGGCCTGGCGGATCATGCCGCGCTCCATCATGAACAGGACGCGGTCGCGTTCGGCGAAATCCGCCTCCTCGAGGGTCTCGGCCGCTTTCCGGTAGTCGCCGTTGTGGTATTCGCGGCGCGCCTGGTTGAGCGACGAGGACGCGCACCCGGAGGTGACGGCGGCCAGCATGGCCAGCATCACCAACCCGGATGATCTGGTCAGGGCGTGGTGCATGGTGGGCAACAAAACAGCCACCCGGTCGCCGCGGTCAGCGGCGGCCGGGGTGGGGTGCGCGTGCCGGTTACCAGCCGATCAGCGGCAGGGTGGCGGCGCGGGCGAATTCGCGTTCGGTCGTCCAGGCGAGCAGGCCGGTTTCGAGGTCGGTTACCTCGACGGTCAGTTTGTAGTACTTCTCCTTGGTCTTCGAGACACGGACCTGGCGGGGGCTGCGTTGGCTCATTTCGATCATCGAGCCGGTGATCATGTATTTCGCGCCGAGTTGCTGGCCGATGCGGACCTGGGTCTCCGGCGTCACGTTCGCGGCCTGGAAGCCCTGTTCGTTCATCAGGTCAGCGCGGCGAGACTCGTTCACGAACTGGGCCTTGCCGGAGCGGAAGACTTCAGTGCGGATCCGATCGGTCAGCGCCTTGGTATCCATATACTCGCTGGTGCGGTTTTCGATGCCCGGGATCATCATGATCGGCGGGGAGGCCTGGCTGGCCAGGAAGGTCGTGATCATCTCGTCGGCCACGCTCTGGGAGATCTGGCGCATGTCCACGAAGTCGTACGACTCCTTCATATGGGTGGTGCGGTTGACATCGACCTCGGTGGTCGAGGCGCGGAAGGCGGCACAGCCGGACCCGGTGAGGATGGCCAGCATGCCGACGCACAGAACACCCGAACGGACAATAAATGCATTCATGTTAAACCCTGCCTGTTTGTGATTGGTTTCAACCTGCCTGATGGTCATGACTTATACCTTTCCTCACCATTGGACGCAAGGGGGTTGGGAATATTCACCGGCGAGGCTGAATGTGCATCTTGGGGTCGATTCGGGGCCATCCCGAGGTCCAAACCGCTGGCTGGGGGCTGAACAAAGGGGTGGCAGACGGGGGCAGGGGGTTCCCGGAATAGCCGCATCAGGGTTTTATTGAAACGTTCCATACGTTATTGACGCTGTAGGGAGGGTGCGATATGTATGCGCACTTGTAATTTTCGGGGTCGGGGTAGCCATACCCATCCTGATCCACGGTTATTCCATACGAAACAGGAGCAAATACAATGACAGTCAAAGTTGGTATCAACGGTTTCGGCCGCATCGGCCGATTGGTGTTCCGCGCGTCGGTTGAAAATCCGGCGGTGGACGTGGTCGCGATCAACGATCCCTTCATCGACCTCGATTACATGGTGTACATGGTGACCTATGATTCCGTGCACGGCCGTTTCAAGGGCACCGTGAAGACGGAGAACGGAAAACTCGTGGTCAACGGCAAGGCGATCACCGTGTTCGGCGCGAAGGATCCGGCGGAAATTCCGTGGAAGGATGCCGGCGCCGAGTACATCGTCGAATCGACCGGCGTCTTCACCGAGACCGCGGGCGCCTCGGCCCACTTCAAGGGCGGCGCGAAGAAGGTCATCATCTCGGCTCCTTCCAAGGATGCCCCGATGTTCGTGATGGGGGTGAACCACACCAAGTACACCAGCGACATGAATGTCGTGTCGAATGCCTCGTGCACCACGAACTGCCTGGCCCCGCTGGCCAAGGTCGTGAACGACAACTGGGGCATCGTCGAAGGCCTGATGACCACGGTCCATTCGATCACCGCCACCCAGAAGACCGTCGACGGCCCGTCCAAGAAGGATTGGCGCGGCGGTCGTGCGGGTGCGCACAACATCATCCCGTCGAGCACCGGCGCGGCCAAGGCCGTCGGCAAGGTCATCCCGGAACTGAACGGCAAGCTGACCGGCATGGCGTTCCGTGTCCCGACGATCAACGTCTCGGTGGTCGACCTGACCTGCCGCCTGGCCAAGCCGGCCAAGTATGACGAGATCAAGGCCGCGATGAAGGCCGCCTCGCAGGGCGCCCTTAAGGGCATCC
>CALBHI010000522.1 GCA_937894535.1 uncultured Verrucomicrobiota bacterium | reverse complement strand
GGAGGCGGACCGGCATGGTTTACGGCGTGGCGTAGCGAATGACCGTTTCGGGAATATGCGGCTGGTAAGCCTTGTAGCTGGCCGGTAGTTCGGTCACCGCGGTTTCAGTCACCTTGGTCAGTCGGACACTCTCGCCATCCGGCACGATCCAGCCGTCACGGATCAACAGATAAGGCGCAAAAGACTCGCCTGGCTGCGGATGGATCACTTCAAAGGTCAACGTGCGCGAGGCCTGTCCGAAGTAATGAAACTGCTGGTCCAACTTCGAACCGGTGACATCCATCAACCGGTCAAACCGTGCCGCCCCCAGCGTATCTTCCAGCGTCATGTACAGATCTTCGCGCAATCCTTCGCCTACCTCGGGATAGGTCGGGATGCTCAGCGTAATCTTGTCCTTGTCCTGCTCGGTGATCAGGGCGCGGTCCAACTCGGCCTCGGTAATGGAGGTCCGCACGAAGTTGAAAACATCCTGCACCAGCGCCTTCTCCTGTTCGGTCATGCGGAGGATCTCCGCCAACTCGCCATTTACGGCCAGGGTTTCGTCCATCGGGGTGATGCGAAGCCGGGCCACCAGCCGCTCCGGCAGTGGATACTTGCCGCGGAAATTATCCAACACCCACTGGGCCATCTTGTCGTATTTACCCTTGAGCGCGAGGTTCTCGTCCATGAGCTGCTGATTGACGGCTTGGGCTGGTGCTTCGTCCACCGGCATCGCTGGCGATGCCGGGGCAGGCGATGCGGTGACCGGCGTGGTGCGTTCCTTTGCAGCTTCGCCGGGCATCTCGTGTGGTGTGGATCGCCCGGCGTACCAAAGTCCGCCTCCGATTCCACCCATGAGTAGCAAAACATGGGTGGCGTACAGGGCGGCCGTTTTGAACCAACCCGGAGTCGTGGTCGATTGCATCGGGATGGGAATGTTGCGGCGGCAATGCGGGCAGTCGGCACGGTATCCCGCGGCCGTATGGTCCACCACCAGTTTCTGGGCGCAGGACGGACACAGGAACCAGATGTTGCGCGTCCAGAATCGTGCCATCACCCACCCTCCCCCCGGTAGGCTTTGGCCACTTCCTCGGCAATGATCGCGATCCCTCGCTGCACGGTCGTCTCCTGCATGGCATAGGATAGACGGAGGCAACGGTGCTGGTGTTCATGGTCCTCGTCCAGGCCATAAAAGAAGTAGTGGCCGGGGATCACCAGTACATTGCGGCGTTTGAGCCGGTGGTACAACTCCTCGGCGGTGATGGGCAGTTGATCGAGCCACAACCACAGGAACAGCGCCCCTTCGTTGGCATGGATCCGGTACGGCAACGCCGGGTCGAGGGCCTCGGTCAACCAGCGCACTGCTTGTTCCGATTTGCGCTGGTAGTAGGGACGAATAACATCGCTGCTCAGATCGTACAGCGAGCCGTTGCGTAACAGCGGCGCGGTGATGTATTGCCCGACATTGCCGTTGGCGAGACCGGCTACGGCGTTCAGTGCGGCGAGGGATTCGATCAAGTCCTCGCGGGCGAGGATGATGCCGGTCCGCGCACCCGGCAGACCGAGTTTCGACAGGCTCATCACCAGAACGGTGTTGTCCGTCCAGATCGGTTGAATGTCCTTGAACAGGATGCCGGGAAACGGAGCGCCGTACGCGTTGTCGATCAACAGCGGGATGTTGTGGCGTCCGGCCAGCGCCTCGAGGTGGGCCACTTCGTCGTCGGTCAGGACATTGCCGCTCGGGTTGGTCGGGCGCGACACGCAGATCGCCGCGGTATCCGGATCAATCACCAACCGGTCAAAATCGATCCGGTACTTAAACCGGTGATCGCCCTGCAGTTCCACCCGCGGCGCGAAGGCATGAAACAACCGCGGGCTGATGCCTTGATCGGCATATCCTATGTACTCCGGGGTCAGCGGCAGCAGAATCCGCCGGGCTGGCCGGTCACTGAAACGCCCCGCGAGCATGTTGAAGAGGTAGAAAAATGCAGTCTGGCTGCCGTTGACCACGGCGAGGTTAGAGGGGGCGACATCCCAACCGAAGCGGGCGCGCAGGCTGGAGGCCATGGCATCAAGAAAATCCGGATTGCCCTGCGGTCCATCATAGTTTCCGAGCAACCGCTCCAGTTCATCACCGTTCGCCGCGATGGCGTCCCACCGTTTCCGCCATTCCGCCTCCACCGCCGGGATGTGTGCCGGGTTGCCGCCGCCCAGCATGAGCAGGTCGTTCCGGCCCGAGGTCGCCGACCCAAGATCCCGCATCAGTTCGTTGATACCGGTAGGAGCGCTCAACTTCTCGCCAAACAAGGATAAGGGCCATGTCATAGCCGATCAGTATAGTAGGGTGGCGGGCCTGTCGTACATGTTTTTCATGTTCTCCCCGATAGACAAACCGCTTGATTTCGCCACCCTTCGTGCTTTACTCGCGGTTTACTTACGTGGAGCACACGACCGCATGAAACTATTCTACGCCAAAGAGACATCACCCGGAGAAACACGAATTCCGGTTACTCCGGCGATCACCGAGAAGCTCATCAAACTCGGCGCCGAAGTCCTGGTCGAGTCTGGTGTTGGTTCCTCGCTGGGTTTATCGAACGAGGCGTTCACCAAGGTCGGCGCCACCGTTGTAGGCCTTGCTGAAGGACTAGGCCAGGCCGACATCGTCCTGCGCTTGCGCAAGCCGTCAACCGCCGGTCTTGACGGCATGAAACCCGGTGCCCTCCACGTCAGCTACCTGGATCCGTTCAACGAGCACGGATTGATCCATGCCATGACCGAACGGCAGATCAGCGCGGTCAGCTTGGAGATGATCCCCCGCTCCACCATCGCCCAGAAGATGGATGTGATCAGTTCCCAGGCGAACCTCGGCGGCTATGTCGCGGTGATCCTCGCCGCGGAGCGGTTGACCAAGATTTTCCCGATGATGACCACGCCCGCCGGAACCATCGCCCCGGCGAAGGTCTTCATCATCGGCGTCGGCGTGGCCGGTCTTCAGGCGATCGCCACTGCCAAACGCCTCGGCGCCCTCGTTGAGGCATTTGACACCCGACCAGTGGTCGAGGAGCAGGTCAAATCCCTCGGAGCGAAATTCGTGAAGGTAGATCTCGGCGAAACCGGTCAGACCAAGGACGGCTATGCCAAGGCCTTGACCGAGGAGCAACTGGAGAAGCAACGCCAAGCCATGACCAAACACTGCGCCGCCGCCGATGTGGTCATCACCACCGCCCAGGTCTTCGGCCGCAAGGCTCCGGTCATCGTCACCAAGGACATGGTAGCGGGTATGAGCCCGGGCAGTGTGGTCGTGGACATGGCGGTGGAAACCGGCGGCAATGTCGAGGGCTCGGTGCTCAACGAGGAAACCGACCTGAACGGCGTCCGCTTGATCGGACTTGGCAACCTGCCCGGGCGCGTGGCCGTTCACGCCTCGCAGATGTTCGCCAGCAACCTCTACAACTTCATCGAGCATTTCTGGGACAAAAAGGCCAAGACCTTTGTCCTGAAGCGAGAGGATGACATCATCCAGGGCAGCCTCATCACCCACGAAGGCGCCATCGTACACCCGACCATCAAGGGGCTGGTAACCCCGCAGAAAGGATAACCCATGGACCTGACCCTGCTGTTCTTCGTATTCGTCCTGGCGATCTTCCTCGGCTTCGAGCTGATCGTGAAGGTGCCCTCCCAGTTGCATACCCCCTTGATGTCCGGATCCAATGCGATCTCGGGCATCACCATCGTTGCCGCGATCATCGCGGCCGGCAAGGATGACGGCATGATGATCACCACCATCCTCGGATTCCTGGCCGTCACCCTGGCCACCATCAATGTGGTGGGCGGCTATCTGGTCACCAACCGGATGCTGTCGATGTTCAAGAAAAAGGACAACCGCGGGAAGGCCTCATGAGCGCAGAGATTATCAGCAACTTGATCGAATACAGCTACATCGCCGCCGCCGTCCTGTTCATCTTCGG
>CALBHI010000521.1 GCA_937894535.1 uncultured Verrucomicrobiota bacterium | reverse complement strand
CCAGGCCATCACCCGCTCGATCGCCGACCAGGCCCGCACCATCCGCATCCCGGTCCACATGATCGAGACGATCAACAAGCTAATGCGCGTGCAAAAGGCGCTGGTCCAGGAGCTCGGCCGCGAACCGACCCCCGAGGAAGTGGCCGAGGAAATGAACCTCCCGGTCGAACGTGTCCGCGCCGTGCTGAAAATGGCCCAGCAGCCGATTTCGCTGCAAAGCCCGGTCGGCGACAGTGATGACACCCACTTCGGCGACTTCATCGAGGACAAGAGCGCGGAAAACCCCTCGGAAATGACCGCCTACAGCCTGCTCAAGGAACGCTTGCAGGACGTGCTCTCGACCCTGACCGAACGCGAGCAGGAGGTTCTCTCCCTCCGCTTCGGCCTGGCCGACGGCTACTCCCGCACCCTCGAGGAAGTGGGCAAGAAGTTCACCGTAACCCGTGAACGTATCCGCCAGATCGAAGCCAAAGCCCTGCGGAAAATGCGCCACCCGACACGTATCCGCAAGCTGGAAGGCTTCCTCGAAGGCGGCGACTGATCCCGGAGCCCCGGTCCGGTCCGCCGCCCACCCGCTGCGGCCGGACCATCCGGGCTCCTTCCCGGCTTGATTCCCGGAACCCCTTGGCGTAGCGTGTCTAATACAACTGATACGGAATAGAAGAACCGCTGATTACGCGGATGGCGCAGATGAGGAGCGGGATGACGTCGATGGCACGCTGAATGGATCTTCTGGCGTGCATGCCTGACTCCCACCAACCATCCACAAACATCGGCGTTATCTGTGGTTTCTTTCCGGATGCAGGAAAAGAACCGCATACGGGCACAACCGGGGGAAGTCGATGAATACAGTGGATCGTTCGGCACGCAACGTCATCAAGCGCGACGGAAATGTGGTTCCTTTCGACCGGGACCGGATCGCCACCGCCATCTTCAAGGCCGCCGCCACCGTAGGTGGCTCGGACCGTTCCACCGCGGAAAAACTTGCCGCGGAAGTCGAGCAACAGCTCCTTCCCACCTACAGCAAGGGAGCCATCCCGTCGGTCGAGGACGTCCAGGACATGGTCGAGGCCGTGCTGATCAACAACGGCCACGTGCGTACCTCCCGCGCCTTTATCATCTACCGCCACGAACGCGCCCAGGCCCGCGCCGCCCGCATGGACCGGTTCGAAGCCACCGACAACATCCCCTACAAAAAAATCTACGAGGTCCTGCGCTGGAACATGGCCCACGAATGCGAGACCGTGGAATCGCTGAATGAACTGATCGCCACCGGAAAGTTCCCCGACCTCGTCCACGCCTCGAACGAGCGCTACCACAACGAAGTGGTGAAGGGCGCGGAGAAGATCATCGCCCGCCTCCCCGACGTCCGCATCGCCATCATCGCCGGCCCCTCCTCCTCCGGCAAGACCACCACCACCATCAAAGTCGGTGAGGCCCTGAAGAAAGCCGGCCGCGAACTGGTCGCCATCAACATCGACCACTACTTCTTCGACCTCGACCACCACCCGAAGGACGAATTCGGCGACTACGACTACGAGACCCCGCAGGCCCTTGACCTCGACCTGATCAACCAGCACCTCGTGCAGCTGCTGGAAGGCAAGACGATCAAGACCCCGCACTACGACTTCAAGACCGGCACCCGCAAGCTGGACGTCCATGAGCTGTCGCTCGCCCCGAACCAGATCCTGCTCATCGACAGCCTGCACGGCCTGTACGGCGACATGACCCGCGACATCCCCGCCGCCAACAAATTCAGGCTCTACATCGAAACCCTCGGCCAGCTCCGCGACGCCAACGACAACTTCATGCGCTGGGCCGACAACCGCCTGCTCCGCCGCATGATCCGCGACAGTTGGCACCGCAACCTCCAGCCCATCCAGACCCTGACCCACTGGCACTACGTCCGCCGCAGCGAACTGAAAAATATTATCCCGTTCATCGGCACCGCGGACTACCTCGTCAACAGCGCCCTGCCCTACGAGATCCCCATCCACAAGGCCAAGCTGTTCTCGTTCTTCCCGAAGGCGATGGACCTGTTCCGCGACGAACCCAAACGGCAGGACGCCTACATCCGCGCCCGCCGGGTCTTTGAATTGCTCGACCAGATCACCGCCGTCGAGGACGACAGCGTCGTCCCGAAGGATGCCCTGCTCCGCGAATTCATCGGCGGCAGCAGCTACCAGTATTGATGCGTCATTCACGAGCGGGTGACTCAGCACCTGCCCGGAAGGATCCTCGCCATCCAGAAACCGACCTCGTCGGGAAAGACGAGCCGCACCGGCGCACCCGGATCGCTACCCGGAAGCAGCGTTATCCCATCGCAAGGATAAAGAGGGCATCATCCAAACGCATAGGCCATGGGAGTACTCGGACCCGGCGACGCGATCGCATGGAATCTTCCATTGCTTTTTCTTCCCTTTTTCCATCCGTTGGTGTTGAGTCGTGCGCGTGAAGAGGAAGGAGAATCCGCATGACCATTCCGTCGCTTGTTGATGCCCAGCGCCGCTCCGCGGCGACCTACCCCGACCATGCCGCCATCGTGTTCAACGGCCGCATCACCACCCACCGCGCGTTCGACGCCGCGAGCGACCGCGTGGCGGCCGGTCTCGCCGCCGCCGGCATTGCCCCCGGCGACCGCGTCGGCCTCTACGCCGTGAACAGCGACGCCTTCGCCATCACTTATTTCGGCATCCTCAAGGCCGGCGCCACCGTGGTCCCGATCAACCTGCTGCTGAACCCGAAGGAAGTCGCCTACAACCTGAACGACGCCGGGGTGCGCGGGGTGATCTACTCCGACCCGATGGGCACCCCGATGAAGGAAGTCCGCACCCTGCTCCCCGCTGCCACGATGTATTGGTGCATGGGCCAGGGCAAGGCCGATCCGGCCGACCGCGATTGGACCGAGCTGGCGACCGCTACCGGCGCCCCACCTGCATTGAACATCCGTCCGACCAACGACCTCGCCGCCATCCTCTACACCTCCGGTACCACCGGGTATCCGAAGGGTGCGATGCTGACCCACGCCAACCTTTCCTCGAACGCGAAGAGCATCAGCGAGGCCCTCCGCCTCGTACCCGGCGAGGATGTCCTGCTGGTCGTCCTGCCGATGTTTCATGCCTTTGCCGCCACCGTCGGCATGATCTTCCCGCTGCTGAACGGCTGCACCCTGATCCCGCTGCCCAAGTTCGAACCGCAACTGGTTGCCGACACGATCCAGCAGCACGGTGTGACCATCCTGCCCGCCGTGCCGAGCATGTACAACGTCCTGCTCCGGTTGCCCGAGGCCGAGGTGGCAAAATTCGCCTCGGTAAAATTCTGCATCTCAGGTGGCGCAGCGTTGCCCGCCGAAGTCATGCGCCAGTTCGAGGCGAAATTCGGCAAGTTCATCTACGAAGGCGACGGCCCGACCGAGTGTTCGCCCTGCACCTGCGTGAACCCGATCGGCGGCGAACGCAAGATCAGCTCGGTCGGCCGGGTCGTGCCCGATGTGGACATGAAGATCATGGATGACCAGGGTCACGAACTCCCCCAGGGCCAGATGGGTGAGATCTGTGTGCGCGGACCGAATGTGATGAAGGGTTACTGGAACCGGCCTGACGACACCCGCGAATCGTTCTGGGGCGACTGGTTCAAGACCGGCGACCTCGGGTACGTCGATGCCGACGGGTACTTCTACATCGTGGACCGCAAGAAGGACATGATCATCGTCAACGGCATGAACGTCTATCCGCGCATCATCGAGGAGGCGCTGTTCAAGCACCCGGCGGTGAAGGAAGCGGCGGTGGTCGGCGAACCCGACGAACTGCACGGCGAAAAGGCGGTGGCCTTCGTCGTGGCCAAGGACGGCATGACCCTGACCGAAGCCGAGGTGCGGTCCTGGTGCCGTGACCACCTCGGCCGCCACGAGATCCCCCGCAAGGTCCACTTGATCGATAAGCTGCCCCGCAACGCCGCCGGCAAGGTACTCAAACGTGAACTGCGCAAGGCCGGCGAACATGAACGCGGCGTGCACGGAACCTGAGGGCAAGCCGCTCCACCGATTCTCACGACACGACCATGGTGAAACGCGTTGCCCCCTGGCCGGGCAGGCCCAACGCGTTGGCGATACGTCCCGCTATGTCCATATCACCAACGACATGACCTGTCCGGCGAGGAGGCAAGCCGCTCCGCCTGTTGCAGAAGGTCAGCGTTCGGTCCGTGACACGGCGATGCCGGCCGCGGTGATCAGCGCGACCCCCGCGAGCGACCAGGCATCCGGGCGCGACTGCCAGAGCATCCAGTCCACCGCGCCGGCGAAGATCACCGCGCTGTAGTGGAACACCGCCAGTTTTCCCGCCGGTCCCGAGGCATAGCCACGGGTGAGCAGCCATTGGCCCAGCGTGGCCAACACCCCCACCCCGGTCAGCATCAAGGCTTGTGGCATCGTCGGGGTGACCCACACCCGCAGCATCGGCAACAGGGTGATCGCCGAGGCGATCAGCGCAAAGTAGAACACCACCCGGATCGCCGGTTCGGTGTTGGTCAGCCGCCGGATATTGATCAACGCAAAAGCGGCAAAAAACGCGGACAACGTACCGACCAGTGCCGCCGGTTGGAACACACCCACGCCCGGCTTGATGACCAGCAACACCCCGAAAAATCCGACCACGAGCACGCCGACCACAAACCGGGAGACCCGTTCCTTCAGGAAAACATACGCCAATACCGGAATGATCAGCGGCGACGTAAAGTTGAGTGAAATCGCCTCGGCCAGGTGCAGGTTGCGGATCGCGTAGAAAAAACAATACATGGCCAGCACGCCGGATACCGCCCGCGCCGTGTGGTCCCAGAGCCGCGTGGTCCGCAGGTTCACCACGCCGCCCGCGCACAGCAGCGGCAAGAGCAGGACCAGGCCGATGCTGTTGCGGAAAAACACCACCATCTCGATGGGAAGCTGCGCGGTGAGGATTTTCACCAGTGTGCCGACCGCGGAAAACACCGCGGAGGATGCGAGCAGGAACAAGGCCCCGCGGCGGATGCTCTGGCGATACAGGTACGCCCCGCCGTTCATCGCCGGTTGATCCGCAGCATCGACATCACATAGTACGCGGCAAAGACCGCGACCATGGCCCCGAGGCAAAGCATCGAGCGTTGTGACCAGACCTGCCGCGCGGCGTTTTCAACCTGGCCACGGGCGATCAGCATCAGCAGCATCCCCGTGAACCCGAACCCGTAGGCGATCCACCGCAGCCGCCGGATCCATCGCGCCATCTGTTCGTCGAGCCGGCTCACAACTGCAGCAGATCCTGCACATCCTCCCAGGACAGGCTGCGGACGATGTCGACATCGGCGGAGAGGGTCGCGTCGATGACCGTACGTTTGCGTTTCTGCAATTCGAGCACCTTCTCCTCGATGCTATCGCGGGTGATGAGTTTGACGTTGTACACCGTCTTGTGCTGGCCGATACGGTGGGCGCGGTCGGTGGCCTGGTCCTCGACCGCCGGATTCCACCACGGATCGAAATGGATGACCATGTCCGCCCCGGTCAGGTTCAAGCCGGTGCCGCCCGCCTTGAGGCTGATCAGGAACAACGGGATCTTGTCGTTCTCGTTGAACTTCTGCACTTCCTCCCACCGGTGCACCGTCGAGCCGTCAAGGTAGCAATACGGGGTCTTCCATTTGTTCAACTCGTCGCGGATGATGTGCAGCATCGACACAAACTGGCTGAACACGAGCACGCGGTGGCCGCCGTCCATCGCTTCGTCGAGCAACTCCATGAACAGGTCGAGTTTGCCGGACGGGTTTTTCGACTGAAGCTCCGGCATTTTGAGCAGGTCGAGGTGGCAACAGACCTGGCGCAACCGGGTCAGCGTCTTCAGGATCATGAACCGCGACCGGGTGAACCCCTGCGAGGTGACCATGCCGACAATCTGGCGCGAGGTGCTTTCCAGCAACTGGCGGTACACCGCACGCTGGTCGGGGGTCATCGTGCAATAGGCGATGCGGTCGATCCGCTCCGGCAGTTCCTTCGCGACATCGCGCTTCAGGCGGCGCAGCAGGAACGGGTGCACCTTCTGGCGCAACCGCTGCTGCACCTGCTGCGACTGGGAATTCCCGGCGGCAATCGGCATCTCATAGGCGCGGCGGAAATGCTGGTGGTGGCCGAGGTAGCCGGGCATCAGGAAGTCGACGATCGACCACAGATCGGTCACCCCGTTCTCGACCGGCGTACCGGTCAGGACGAGACGGTGCACCGCGCGGAGTTTTTTCGCGGCGCGGGCATTCTGGGTCGAATGGTTCTTGATGTGCTGGGCCTCGTCGAGGATCGCCACCGAAAACTCCTGCCGGTGGTAATGTTCGATGTCACGGCGGAGCAAGGCATAGGACGTGATGATCAGGTCGGCCTTGTCGAGTTGATCGAGCGCCTTCTTGCGGTCTTGGCCATGGATGACATGGACCCGCAGGTCGGGGGTGAAGCGCCGCGACTCCTCGGCCCAGTTTTCCAGCAGGCTGGTCGGGCACACTACGATGGCCGGTTTGTTGCGGGCGCGCGGATCAATACGTTCAAGGGTCAACCAGGCCAGGGCCTGGATGGTCTTACCGAGACCCATCTCGTCGGCGAGGATGCCGCAGAATCCACAGCGCTCGAGGAAGCGGAGCCAGCTTACGCCTTCCTTCTGGTACCCGCGCATGATCTTTTCCAGGAACTCCGACAAGGTCACCGGCTCCATCGTCACTTCGCGGTTCTGCGCGCTGGCGATGTGGCTGAAGGCATCGTTGCCAGACCACTTCACATTGGATAACGCGGAGACGGAGTTGCGGATGAAACCGGCATGGATGGCATCGAGCCGGTGGCCGCTGTGGCCGAGCGCACCCTTGTGATCGCACTCGTCGAGGATGTCCTGCAGCGTCTGCATGTTGTGCCGATCCATCAGCCAGATCCGCTCACCCTGCTGCACGCATCCATCGCCTTTGAGCAACGCGGCCTGGATCAGCGCGGGGTCGAGGGTCTGGCCCTCGGAATCGCGGAAGGTCAGGTTGCAATCAAACCAGCTGTCGCTGCCCGACGCCTTGCACTCCACTTCCGGCACGATCCACGAAACGCCCTGCTTCAACGCCTCAAGCCAGCCCTCGAAGGCAATCTGCCATCCCTTGCCCTTCAGCGCCGGGAGGACGGTGGCCAGGATGTCCATGATCGACTGCGCGCCATCAACCACGATGCCCCCATCGGCGCGGACATGGGTGGCCACGCGCTGGCGCAGCCAGGCCAGGGCCTGCTGTTCCTGCTCGAGGTCGCGGCGCAGGTACAGGAGGTGGTCCTTGCGGTCGGGGGTGCAGTACGGCGGTTCACTGTCGGGCGATCCGGCGAGCGGTCCCGGCAACCCGTCGTAATCGGCATGCAGCAGGATACGCATGCGTTCGTAGTCGCCGGACAAGACGACGCGGAAATCGGGCGTGCCGATGCCCCAGGCGATCTTCTCCTGCGGAAAGTTGTGTTCGATCAGCCAGTTTTTCTCGAGTTGGGGAAACTGCTGGTGCAGGAACGGAATGATTTCGACGCGCGGGACACGCATCGGACCTTCGTACAAGGCGTGGAAATCGCGGGGCAAGGCCGAGGCGAGACGGCGGATCGCACCCTTCCAGTGGATGTAGGCGGCGTTGTTTCCGGGCAGGACGGACCGTTCCTTCTTGCCGCTCTTGGGCCAATCCATGTCGAGGGCGAGCAGGAGGTCGCCGGAGGTCTCATCCATCGAGGTGGACAAGATCGGCACGACCGGCGAGGCATCAAAGGAGAGGTACCCGTTGGTTTCGCCATCGTACAGGACATCCGAGGGGGTGAGATCGAGCAACTCGATGAAGTCATCCACCGTCACCGCCGCCTGGCCCTTCATGGGCAGGCCGACGATGTCCTCGATGCAGTAGAGCACTTCCTCCTGCTCAGGGGAGAAGGAGAACGGGATTTCGACGGGCGCCTTGTCGATGCGGGTTTTCTTGTCGCGGTAATGCACCCAGACCGAGATCGGCAGGACACCGGCCGGGGCGGAGGCCCGCCAACCGGTCTCGAGCTTGATCCGTAACTGGGCGGGTTGAATGTGCGGCGCCTTGGCCGGAGAGCGGCGGATGCAGCCGTACTCGACACCGGTGCGGGCATGTTTTTCCCGCCGTTTCTGGATCCGCATCGACCGGTCGGTCCGGCTGTCGGAGAAGGCATTCACATACGCGAACCCGAGGGCCATGGCGTGGGAGCAGACCAGGCCGCGTTCGCGGGAGTCACGGCACGGACACAGGTTTTCGATGGAACCGTCCTTGAGGATCTTGAACCGCGTCACCATGTCGCGCGAACCGAAGTTCAGAACCGCGCGTACGATGTTCCCCTCACATTCCATCCGGGTCACCGCGCCGGATTCAAACAGGCGCTTGCCCTCCTGGTGCTGGTGCGGACCAGACCACTTCACCAGCGCGTCGCGGTTGATGTAGAGACCGCTGACCGGCTGATTTGGGTCGGACTGTTGGATGGCTGACGGATTCATGGGCAACGAAACAGCCTAACCCAGACAGCTCCCGGTTCCAAGCGATTCCGATAAAAAAGCGGTTGCCGGTGGATTCATCGCGAAACCGCTTCAACCAGCCGCCGGTGGGTGGCCGTGACTTCGCCAGGCACAACCCGGAATCCCGGCACACCGTGAACGGCCTGCCGTGCCGACTCCCATACCCGCGCCTCACCGAACGCCGCCACAAGGGACTGCCCGTTCAGCGTGTGGGCAAGCAAGGCCGCAGCCAGGTCATCCCCATGGAGGGACTGAACAACCGGGGCCACACGGAAATCGGGGCGGCGGCACGGTCGGTCATGCCAGCCCCCGTACCGCGCACCCGCTTGCCGCAAGGCCGTTGCGACCTGGTCGGGAGCCGGGGCGCTTGAGCTCCGGATACGCCACCACGGCGGACCATCCGGATGCGGCAGGACCTCCCAGTCCGGACAGGTTACCCGCCACGCATTGATCCATGAGCGATCCCGCCCCGGCACGGCCACCTCGACGATGCGCGCACCATGGCTGTCGTGGCAGGCCACGTCCTCGGGCCACTCGAGCAGGACAACCCCGCCGGGCCATAGTGTCTTCATGCTCTCCGGATCCGACACGGGTATGACGATTTTTTGTTCGTCGAGGTCCAGCATCGGGAGATGATCGCGGGCCATCCCGACCAGGGCCAGGCTGTCCGGACGCACCGCCATCGCGCGCGGCCATGGACGCAATCCGCCGGTTTGGAGGTCCCAACCGCCCGCCTCGTCGGACAACACCGCGCCACCGGAGACCCGGTGCTGCAACGACAGCGTGGTTTTCCCACACCCGGAGTCGCCCACCACCAGCAGCGCTTTTCCATCGATCCGCCACACCGCACCATGCCAGAGCAGATGGGAAACCACCGATGCAAGAATCTCGGCCTGTACCACCTCCTGCAGCCGGGCCATGACCGGGCCTGCGCCCGTGCCTCGCGCAACCCCATCGACGACCACCACCCCATCCGCCGTGACTTCGATCCGGCGTTGGTGCGCCACGGTCGATGGATCAGGATCCGTCATCGCACCGTACAAAAGATCCCATGCGTCGCGGACCGGCGGCGGCGCACGCAGCAACACCCGCTGATCAAACATCCGGTAGCCTTCAGCGGCGTGCATGGGATTGATGGACCAGGGCTTTGGTGGCACGAACCAGCAACGCGAGGCGGCGGGAGGAGCGTAGCCAACGCGGCAGCCACGGGGTCACCCTTCGCTCGAGACGTGCGAAGAACCGGATCCATGCCGGCGCGGACGGTACCGGCTGGTCATTGACCGCGACCAGCACACCGAGCAGGGCCTCGTGGCTGATCCATGAACCACTGGTCACGGCATCGCCATGCTCGTAGAGTGACAGCGCACGGTCCGAATCGATCTCGATGAGCCGGTGGACGACGGCCTGACCGTCCCGCAGGAAACAGATCACCATGCCGGGTTGCAAACCAGCCGCATCGCCACACCGGATGCGCAACCGGTCCCCCGCCCGGATGCCCGGCTCCATGCTGGTGCCCTCTGCGACCAGGGTCAGCTCCATGCCGGCTTCGCGCAGGACCGCCGGGGATACGGGACAAGCTTCCGTTGAAGCCAACGTGCTCATGGCGCAAACCGTATCCGGTAAAACTGGTTGGTCGTGGCTGCTGACGCGTTGGTGAAGGCGATGCTTGGATCACTGCCGCCCGCGGTTTGCTCGCCGATGTTGCTCCACGGGCCGGACAACTGGCTCGCCGACTCGATGGCATACCGTGCATGCGCAGCCGGAGTCCAACGAAACACCTCCTGTCCGGCCGGTCCGGTCCAGGTATCGATGGTCAGTTCACCGGAAATACCAAGTCCGGCAAGGTAGCTGTCGCGATCGGAATAATCCGGCCGCAACAGGAACGACGAAGCGTCCGCGTTGGTGATCGACCCAAACGTGGTGACCTCCCAGGCATCGGCGATGCCATCCCCATCCGCATCGTGGTCGGCCGGAACCGTCCACACCGCCAGTTGGTACGCTCCGGTGGTGAACTGGAACATCGGGGTCACCCGCAGGAACCACCGGCCCGCCGTGCCGGGATTGGTCCAGGTCATCGCAGCGGAAGCGGCGGCATGAACGGTGTTGGTGCTGTTCATCCGGGGCGAACCGAGCGGTGGGACCACCTCGACCCGGAGATCCCACACCGTCGAGGTGGCGATGCGGATGATGTAGCTCCATTGCGGGAGGACCGGAAACGAAAAGACATCCTGATCCGCTCGGTATTCGAACACACCGCTCACCAGGTTGCTGATGCCGTTTAACGCCGTCGCCTGTGAAGGCTGGTTGCCATGGTCATCGGCAATCTGGGCGCGGGCCACGACGCCGACCATCAGCACGAAGGCGAAAGCGAGGGCGATCCGGGAAATCATGGCAGCACGCCCCCCCAGACCCGTTGCGCCGGATCGCCGAAGATGCCATAGAACAGGAGTTCGCGGGCAAACGGGGACTGCGACCAGAGGCGGAGTTGCGCCGCGGCCATGGCCTCGCCCAGCCGGGGAGCCCGGTCCACGGCAAAGGCCTGGTAAAAGCCGTCGGCCATTCGTTCCGCGTTAACCTGGATCGAGATCGCCGTCGGAGCGATACAGGCGCTGCCGCAGGCGATCGAGGTCACGATCGATTCGGCCAGCGACTTGGTACCTGGCTCATGGAACGCCCCGCTGCGGCAGGTGAAGACGGTGAAAATCGGATACACGGTGTTGCTGCGTGCCTCGGCATCGACGCGGTTCCAGACGCCACCCGCCACCACGTCCGACCAGGTAAAGATGCCGCCGTGGCCCATGTAATGGATCACCTGGCCGCCGCTTTGGATGAAGCCATTGATTTCATTGCGGACCTGCGCCGGTGGTTTGTCGCTGATGTAGGAGGTTAGGATGCCAGTGTTCGTGACACTGAACCCTCCGTTGGTGAGATGCCGAAAGGTGTTGGTCTGGGTGAATTGTTTGAAGACGAAGACGTTCGACACTTGGTTGGTGTCGGCCACGAGCAGCGCGGTGTTAAACCATTCGCTTGTGGTCGAAGCTGTCTCATAAGCGCGCAGCTTGGTGAAAAAACGATCGACATCGATCGCGTTGGTGGCGGGAAGCCGACCCAGCATCAGGTCGGGCAACCGGTCGGGCTTTCCGTCCAGATCCACACCGTTGACGGTGACGAACCACTGGTCCAGCGCGGTGCGGGCGGTGGTAGAAAAGCCCTGTACGGTGGGCACGAAGTCGCGGTCGCCATGGCGGGTGCGTTTCGTCGGATCAAACGAGCCGTTGCCGACCAACACCGCGTACGAGGGACGCGGCGTGGCATAGTGGTGGTAGGCATAACCGATGTATTGGCGGATCGCGGCCGGGTCCACGATGCCGTAGCTGAACTCGTGGTAGATATCATCCGGCGTGGCGATCTGCACCTCCAGCCGGTCGCGTTGCCGGTGTTTCATCCACCGGTACGCCGGGGCTTGGAAATCGAGGGGCACGACGGCGAGGTAATCGGCGCGGCGTTGACGGTCGGCGAGGTTGAGGAAGTCCACCCGGGCGAGCGAAGCAACCGTGGCGGTCGAGGTGGCATCGAACACCGCGAAACACCGGTCCATCGCGCTGGTACTGGCAAAGCTCATGGTCCACGACGGTCCGGCATTGCTGAAGACCAGATCAACCAGGCGCACCGGCGCAACCGGCGTGGTGGTGTCGAGGACCACCACGTTGGTGGATACGAGCCCTCGCACCCGCACCACGGCCTGAGTGGCGGGTACGCGGATGTACTGGGGCAGGTTGGATGCAATGAGGTGGGCGGGATAGGCCAGGTGAAGGGATTCGAACAACGCGGTGGCGTAGATGGAAACGGTTACACCGGCGGGAACCTGCTGGGACACGGTGATGGTGGACAAGGCGCTGGTGATCAGCGATGCGTTGGTGACGATGGTGCCGGCCACCTGCGTTTCACCGGTATACGTCAGCGTGGCCACCACCTGGTTGTTGATGCGCAGGATGCTCCGGTGGTCCGGTCCGGAAAACATGGGATCAAACAGCCGGTAATCGTTGACTCCGCGGATGGAATAGGAGAGCCGCAACGATCCGGAACCGGAAGCATTCGGTGTGGCGAACGCGATGTTGGAACTGGTGCCTCCCTGCACGCGGAAAACAAACCAATGGTCGAAGGAATCGTCGAGAGGTTGGTAATTGGCGAGATAGAAATTGGTGGTGTTGAGTTCGATCCGCTGCAGGGTGGTGGTGATCGTCCCCCACCCCGGCACCGGCGCCGCGGAACGGGTGGCCAAGGCGGGCGACGGCGCTCCCAGGGATAGCCAATAGATATTTTGCGTCGTGAAGCTACTGGCCACCGGCGCGGCATAAAAACGGATCCAGTCGGTTGGTCCCATCGGTCCGAATACAGAACGTTCAACGGGGACGACGTTGGTTTGCGTCACCAGGCGCATCCGCGTGGTGTCCTGCGCCTCGGCCGGAAATCCGGCCGCGGTAAGCTGCGCTCCGGTGATCCGGTACCAACCGGCCGTATTGATCGCGATCTTCCAGGCATGGTCGTTGGTCACGGACCGGCGGGCGATGAACTCGCCGGGCAATCCGACACCGGGCGTCACCTCAACGGCCAGCGGAACCGGACAATCCGGACAGGATCCCGGGGGGCCTGATGCCGACTGCAGGCGGGGCGGCGCGGAAGGTGCCACCGGTTGGTCGCTCAACCGGATTTCGGCCCGGATGCGGCTGTAGGTCATCAGACCGCCGGCATCCGGGTCGGGTTGGACCGGCCGGACGATCACGCGAAGAAACGTCCTCTCTCCCATCGCGCCGACGGAAACGGTGACCAGCGGCTCCGGCTCCCGGCATCCGGAGCCCGCGGCATCCCGCAGCTTGGCGCGTGATTCCTGGATGGTGACGGATGCGGCGCGCGCGGCAGGGATTTCCAGTACCCGGACCCAGGCGGGCAGGCAAACGTCGGGTGTCCCGGCGTCGATCACGGCATCGGGGAACGCGGGGCTCGGTTCGTACCCGTAAGCCCCGTGTTGCTGCCACGACGGGATCGCCACATCCAACGCGATCCGGTCCGCCGCGACCGGTTGGAGATCAAACCTGCTTGAGGCCCAGACCGATGACGGACCGGTGCACGCGGCCAGGAGCAGGAACATCCGCACCCCGGCCCACCGTACCACCCCGCGATCAACCATCCGCACCATGCCGACCACCGCCCCCATGCCCCGCCGTGTACTGGCCGTTTAGAAACCCTGCAACGTAATCGTGGACTGACACACCTGACCGATCGCTCCGTTCTCGGCATACAGGGTCACGGCCACATCGAACACCTGGCCGGGTGTACCATCCAGCGTGAAGTTGTTGATCGTCACCTGCCAACGGGTTGCGAATTCACTGCCGGCCGAGCGGTCGTAGGGATACAACGCCACGCGTTGTCCGCCGGAGGAAATCTCGATCTCCGCGCGGATAAACGCCGGACACCCGCCGAAATCAACGGAAATGGGCAACGGTGCGACGGCAAATTCCTTCCAGACCAACGCGTGAATCGGTCCCTGGCAACTGCATTCGGCCGGAGGCGGCGGAGGAGGCGGTGGCGGGTATTGCGTCTTGGCGGGACCAATCATGGCCGCGATCTGCTCGCGGCTGTAATGGGCAATGCGGGGCGGACAGTAGGGTTTCTTCATGGGGTTAGCACCTGGTTGGTTATTCACCTGTTTCAACGGCATCAATATCAAGGATCGCATCCTGTTCAACGAACAACAACACCTGTTCCTCTGCGGTACGAAGGGAAAGGTACACGGCGTAGGTACCCTGCTGTTCATCCGCCACGGTGGCGAACCCATACAGCAGCGTCGGAGCATAGGCATCTGTGACGTTGAGAATCCAGATGGCCGGATTGACAAAACCGGCGGCCAACATGCGCGTCATGGCCGGATGGTAGGTCGCCAGCGCCGGAACGCCGGCGTCAATGAGTGCCACACCCACCTCACCGGCCGCAGCCCGCGGACGGGCAAAGATCCACTCGATCGAGGCGGCCGGTTCCCCGGCAGCGAGACGGACCGCAACACGACGGGCCTCATGGGAGGACGGCAGGTAAAAGAGCAGGTAATCATCCGGAAGCATGGAGGCGCGTTCGGCGCTGACCAGGCGCGGTACGGCCCGGCCTTCCACCTCCACCGTCAGGCGGGTGAGGTCGAGTTGGCTGATGGGAACGCCGGCCTTCATCAACGTGCTGCCGGTCAGGCGTGCCAGTTCACCCGGCCCTGCCGGTACGTCCACCGAGACCAGGGCGCGCTCCGGATCAAGTTCACCCGCGTACACCACCACCGGCCCATACCACGATGTCTCGCCGTTGACGGCTACTTCGACCAGCCAGTACCAGGTCAAGCCATCGACACCGGGATCCCGGTCCACCCAACGGTAGGAGGCACCGACCTCGGCGCCTTCACCGGGGATCACCGCCTCGGTCAAGCGGACAGAAGCTGTTTCGTCAGAACCGGAACCACGGTAGATATGGAAACCCAGCGTATCCGACTCCCAGGCGGTTTCCCAGGCGAGCTCGATGCCGTCCGGCGACGGCTGCCCGGAGAAGGAGACCAGTTCGATCGGCGTGCCAAACTGGTTATTGAACCCGAAGTCCGCATACTGCACCCCGCCGTTCGTAAACACGACGGTGGTATCGAGGAAGTATTGAAGCGGAGTCGTCGTGACCGGGAGTCCTGGCGGGAGGAAACTGAGTACCACCTCGGCGACATAGGTCCCGATGACCGGGAGGTTGGTGAACTGGTAGAAACCGAGGTTGCCGTGGTTCGGCCCGGGGATGCGGAAATCGACGAAGTTGGTCACCCCGTTCACGATGTTGTACAGATCGACGCGGACTCCGTTGAGCCCGAAGATCGAGAGGTCCTCGTCGTGGATGCCGTTGCTGTTGACGTCGATCCACACGGTATCGCCGATGGTGATCACCGCGATGCGGTAGGGAGCATCGTTGGTGGCCGGCGGCACCGGAGGCTCGTTCGTGGGGGTGATCGGCGATGCAATGACCGTGTTCGTGCGAACGACCGCGGGCGGAAGGCCGACGGCGCGGAAGGTCGCCACCACGCTGGTGCTGGCACCCGGGACAAGCGGACCGAGGTTGGTCCAATCCAACACGCCATCGTTGTTGGTGCTCACCGGAGGCGGAACGGCCGACACGAAGGCGAGGTAATTCGTTTCATAGCCATCGCGAAGCGGGACGGTGACCAGCGTGACATCACCGGTATTAGCGATGGTAATACGGAAGGAGATGCTTTCCCCGATGATGGCCGGACGGTTCGTCGGCGTGAGCAGCGTCTTGGTGAGGGCGAATCCAGGGGCGCTGATGCGGTACGGCGCGCTATTGGTCTGCGGCGGGACCGGTTGATCGCCGGGCGGGGAGGTTGGACGGGCGATGACGGTATTGGTTCGGCTCAAGCCGACGGAGGAACCAACCGCCTCGAACGTCACCACGACGCTCGTACTGCTACCGCGGGTCAACGGACCGAGGTTGGCCCAGTTCAATATCCCGTCATCCTGGCCATCGGCCGGAACCGGTTGCGCCGAGACGAAGGACAATTCAGCCAGGTCGTAACGGTCCTCCAGCGGAACCGTCACCAACGTGACATCGCCGGTATTCTGAACCGTCAACCGGAATGAGATCAATTCGCCCACCACCGCCGCGCGGTTCGTCGGACTCAGCAACTCCTTGCCCAACGTGTACCCAGCGGTTTGGCCGAAGTAATGCGATGGATCCTGATCGGTGACCTGTGAACCCGTCGATACGGTCACGCCGGTGACCGATCCGAGGTTCGCGTACTGCCCGGCAACAGCGAGGCCACTTGCCGAGTAAGTCCAGGTCTCGTTGGTTTCGATGACCCGGTTGCCGTTGAGGTCACCGGAGATCAGGTTGGTGATAAAGCCGATGTCGCTGTCGTACACCACAACGTTGGTGATCCCGATGTTGCCGGTGTTCCGCACCACGTAGGTCCAGGTCACGGCGTTGCCCACTGCGATGGTCGGACCCGTCGGCGTGTCCGCATCCTGCCCGTTGGTCGCCTTTTCGATGTCAATCGCGCCCGAAGCGCCGAAGTGGTGCGACGGATCGGTGTCAGAGACCGGTTGGCCGATCAGCGAGACCGCGCTGACAAGGCCGGTGTTGACGTACTGTCCAGCGACGACGGTGCCGGTAGCGCTGTAGGTCCAGACTTCGCCGACGTCGAGACGGCCGTTGCTGTTGGCATCGCCGGAAGACGGTCCGGCGATCACCCCGATGCGGTCATCGGTCAGCACCACGTTGGTCAAGGCGA
>CALBHI010000520.1 GCA_937894535.1 uncultured Verrucomicrobiota bacterium | reverse complement strand
TGTAGTGGAGGTCGCCAATGATGGTCGTGCCCGGTCGTATGACGATGTCGTCGCCCACGAGGTGGACGGAACCGATGATGGTTCCGCCGAGGGTGATGGACCGGCCGCGGGCATAGACCGGGCCTTCGATGTGGCCCAGCAGGGAAACCTGATCGGCGACGATGAACTGGGTGCCGCCGAGGTGGGCGTTGGTGGCGACGGCGACCGAACCGCCGAGGGCCCAGAGCCCGTTACTGACCACGCCGTTCACGGTGATGGCCTGGGCGACGATGCGGGCGTGGTCGCGGAAAGTACCGCCGAGGTGGGCGGTCATGGCCAAGGCCCAGGCATCGTTGCCGAAATCGCCATCGAGGCTCGCCCGGCCCTGCGCCAGCCAAAAGCTGTCGTCGTGGGTGCGGCCCTGCACCGCGATGTCCGGGGCGATCACGAAAGCCACCGAATCAATCGTATCCATCGGACCCAGTTCCCATACGTTGGTGCTGGTGGCAATCGGAAGGGCGGCCAGCGTGGTCAGGGCGGCTGAACACCAAGCCAGCAGGGCGGCGCGCAGGGGAATGGGTGGGAACGTCATGGCGTTTCGATGCCGGCGGGTGTTTCCGTTGCACGCACCACGACGCGGTTCCCGGCAACCTGGATCACCTTGACCGCCGTGCCCTTGGTCACGAAGCCGGCTTCGGAGAGCACATCGATTTTTTGCGTGCCGATCACGACGATGCCTGCCGGGCGGAGGTCGGTGTGAGCGACGCCGGACTGGCCGAGCAGCGCGTCGAGGTGGTTGTCATAGGATTTGAAATCGCGGCCGTCTTCCTTGAGCGTGAACCAGCGGCCAAAGAAGGATGTGGGGCAGTACTTCACCCACAAGGCCAGGAATACCGTGCCTCCGATCAGCAGGCCGATGGCGCTGATCAAGCCGCCCGCCATGCCGAATACGGAAAATCCGAGCACCCCGGCACTCATCAGCGCCAGCACCCCGACCACGCCAAGGATGCCACCGGGAATAAAAATCTCGGCGGCGATCAGGACGAAGCCGCCGCCAACCAAGGCGATGTAGGTGGTAAGCTCGGGGTTCATGGGGTTGTTTTCGCCGGGGCCGGTTCAACGACGATGCGGTTGCCATGCGCTTCTACAATCACCACCGGTTCGTTGTTGTTCACGAATTCGCCGCGGGTGATGACATCCAGTCGCTGCTCGCCAAAAAGGGCCGCTCCGCCCGGACGCAGCGGGGTGACGGTACGGCCGGTCTGGCCCACCATGGTTTCATGGGAATCGGAGGACTGGTAACCATCGCGGGACGACGTGGATTCCTTCAGGACGAGCCAACTTGCCGCGCGTGATTTGGGAAGGTAGCGGGAGACGATCAACATGCCGATGCCGCTCATGATCAGCGACATGACCATATTGCGGATCGGGGTTTTCAGGTCGGGCAGGGCGGGGATCAACGGGCCTTCGCCAAAATTCGGGGCCATCGACACCAGCAGGCTCCACATCATGAGGAAAATGCCGGTCAATCCAATCAATCCGAATCCGGGCAATGCGAAGATCTCGATCAACAGCAGGATCAAACCGATCACGAACAGCAGGATCTCCTCCTGGCCCGCGAGGCCGGCGATGTGATGGCCGAAGAAGAAAAGGCCCAGGCACACCGCACCGACCACG
>CALBHI010000519.1 GCA_937894535.1 uncultured Verrucomicrobiota bacterium | reverse complement strand
TCGAAGTTGCCCTGCGACAGCTCCACGAACCCGATCAGGTTGTCCACGCTGGAGAAACCCGCGCCAACGAGGAACTGCCCGGTCTTCTGTTCCTCAAGATCAAACACGACATCGTAGCGGTCCGGCTTGTCCGTGGGCTCCGGCATGGCCACCGCGGATGAATAATACCCGAGGTTGCGCAAGCGCCGCTCACTGTTGCGCATTTTCACCTCGTTCAGGATTTCGCCGGGGAAAATCGTGATTTCGCGGCGCAACACCTTGTCTTTGGTGATCGAGTTGCCGCGGAACCCGATGTTGCGGATGTAGGCAAGGTGGCCTTCGCGCACCCGGTAGCGCGTTTTCACCACCGGGTCGCCGCCGGCCGGGGCGGTCGTATCAGGATCGAGTTGATAGGAAACGGAGGTTTCGATGTAACCGCGGCTTCCGAAGTAATCGCGGATGCGTTGGCTGGAGGCCTGCAGGGCCGCTGCCGAGGCGACATCGCCCGGGCGGTTGGTCACCACGGCGCGGACCGCGGATTCCTCGAACAGGGTAATCCCCTCGATGGTGAAATCGCTCAGGCGGTACAGAGGTCCTTCAACCACCGGAATGCGAATGTCGATCTTGTCTTTTCCGACCTCGGTGATGACAGGTTGCCCGATCTGGGCATCGAGATAACCATGGTCGAGATACACCCGGCGAAGGGTCGGAAGATCCGCCGCCAAATCATCCGGATTGTAGGTACCCGATCCGGTCAACCAGGAAAACAGGTGCCGCTTGCGCTGCTTCATCGGTTTCCGAAGCACGGAGGCTTCCACATGCGCGTTGCCATCGAACGTGATCGACTTGACCTTGGCGCGTGCGCCCTCCTTCACCTCAACCCGGACGTCAGCCGTCCGGCTTTCCGGGTCCACGGCGATGGTCCAACTCAACTCGCTGAAGGGGAAATATTTCTTCCGGTAATGGTCCTTCACGGCCAGGGCACGGGTGGCCATGATCGCATCATCAACCGGATCGCCCACACCCAGATCGAGCAACTCCCGCACCTTGCGGTTGGAAATGTAATCCGCGCCGTCGACCACCAACCGCCGGATACGGGGCTTCAGCTCCACGGTGAAAACGACATCCACCCCGTCGGGAACCCGCTCGATATCGGCAGCTACATAGGAAAAACGGCCCGACTTCTCCAGGGCGCGGATGTCGCGGGATAGCCCATCGCGGGTGACATTGTCGCCCTCCTTCATCCCGATGAAGGCCCGCACCGTGCTGGCATCCAAGGTTGTGCGATCACGCGATTGGATCCGGATCTCGCGGATGGACTGGGCGGAGGCGGTGAGGGGCGCACACAGCGCAACCAGCACGATGACCACGAGGGCCAACGAGCTGACCCGACGGCGCGACCTAGTCATGGGATTCATCCCTCGCGGAAGCGGCTCGGTTCTCGAAACGGGTGATATCATCCACAAAGGTTAGCTTGATTTCACCGGTAGGTCCATTGCGCTGTTTGGCGATATCGAGGATGGCCAGGGAAGGGTCCTCGCGGTTGTCCTCGTCGGCATACCGGTTTGGACGACGGAGCAATCCCACCACGTCGGCGTCCTGCTCGATCGATCCCGAATCGCGCAGGTCGGATAGCTTTGGCTTGCCGTCGCGGTTTTCCGGCGCGCGGCTAAGCTGGCTCAGTACGACGACCGGGACGTTCAGTTCCTTGGCCATGCCCTTCAGCGCATTCGAAATTCCGGCCACTTCGCGCTGGCGGCCTTCACGGGCGAACTTGCTGTAGTTCATCATCTGAAGGTAATCGATGACGATCAGTTGGATGTCCTCGTTCTTCTTCAACCGGCGGGCGCGGGCACGCAGCTCGATAGGTTCCAGGCCCGGTGTATCGTCCACGAAGATCCGCGCGGCGCTGAGCTCATCCGCAGCCCGCACCAGGTGGTCGTGTTTCTCCCGGCTGACATAACCCTCTGAAAGGTTTTTCATCGAGATGCGCGCGCGGGAGCAAAGCATGCGCTTGACCAGCGACTCGGTTGACATTTCCAGGCTGAACACCGCGACCGGCAGCTTCACCCGGAGCGCATTGTTTCCCGTGGCGACATGCTCGACGATGTTCATGGCCAGCGAGGTCTTGCCCATCGAGGGGCGGGCGGCGATGATAAACATGTCGCCCGGCTGCAGGCCCGAGGTGGCCTTGTCGAGGTCGGTAAAGCCGGTGGGTACGCCGGTAATCTCCCGCTTTTCCTGGATCGCCTGATCGATCTTCCGCATGCTCTCCTTGATAAGGATGTTCCATGGCGGGATCTTCTGCGGGCGGTCGTTGGCGATGTCGTAGAAGGTCTGCTCGACTTGATCGAGCAGGAAATCCGCGTCCTTCTCCTGCCGGTAGCATTCGTCAATGGCTTCCCGGGCCTTGTCGATGACGGTACGCAACAGGTACTTGTCGCGGACGATGTCGATGTAGTACTCGGAATGGGCGGCGGTCGGGGTCGAGTCGATGATCGACTGGAGGGCGGAGATGCCCCCCACCTTGTCGAGCAATTGCAGCGCGCCCAGGCGCTCGACCAGTGTAATCAGGTCGACCGGCTTGTTCTGCTCGCGCAGGGCCAGCATCTGCTCAAAGAGCACCCGATGCTGGGGATGGTAGAACGATGCCGGGGAAATCTGTCGTTCGATGGCGAGGTCGATGACCCGTTCGGCCTCCACCAGAATGGATCCGAGAATCCCGCATTCCGCCTCCTCGCTGTGAGGCGGAATACGGTCCGTGCGCAGGACGGTGCCGGACGACTCGGCCCTCTCGGCCATGGCGGGGTTACTCCGCGACGACGTTGATCTTCAACGAGGTATGGACTTCCGAAGTCAGCTTGATCGAAACGCTGTAGGTACCCAATTCCTTAATCGGATTCTCCAACACGACCTGGTGCTTCTCGAGGGTGATCTTGGCATCCTTCAACGCCTGTAGCACATGCTGCGCAGTCACGGAACCGAAGATCTTGCCTTCGTTGCCGGCCTTGGCCTTGATGGACAATTCGGTCTCGCTCAACTTGGCCGCCAGGGCTTCCGCTTCCTCGCGGATGCGGATGCGGCGGGCGTCGTACTCGGCGCGCTTTTTCTCAAGCTGCCGTAGCGTGGCGGCGGTCACCGCGGTGGCCAGCTTGCGCGGCAACAGGTAGTTGCGGGCATAGCCATCCGAGACCTTGACCTTCTTGCCCTGTTCGCCGAGACCGGGAACATCGTTAATCAGGATAACTTCTTTCGACATGGTAATTCTCCGTAGTGAGGCCGGCGATTAGGGCAACAGGCCCATGACGCGGGCGCGGCGGATGGCGCGTTTGATTTGGCGCTGTTGCTTGGCGCTCGTGCCGGTGATGCGCTGGGGGGTGATCTTGCCACGTTCGGTCATGAACTTCTTGAGGAGTTCGCTGTCCTTGTAGTCAATGGCGGTGACGCCCTCGAGGTACTTCACGCCACGCTTCAGCATGGGTGCCAGATCGTTTTCATCGCGGCGCGGACGTTTTTCACGGTTGTTGTTACGTATTGCCATAGGATTGCCTCATTTCATCATTAAAAAGGAACTTCATCACTGCCATCATCCAGGATCTCCTCCTGGGGAACCCGGTCATCGGCCGGACGGGACGGGCGGGGTGCGGAACCGCGCGAAGGAGCATCCTCGAATTCGGACGAGGAGGTACGGGAGCCACCCGAACCACTGCCGCGGGAGCTCAGGAACTGAACACGCTCGGCGACCACACTGAGTTTGCTCTGCTTCTTGCCATCCTTCTCCCACTGGTCGAGCTTCAAGCGGCCCTCGATCAGCACCGGTGACCCTTTGGTCAGGTACTGGCCGCAGTTTTCGGCAGCCCGGTCCCAGACCGTCACATCGACAAACACGACCTCTTCCTTGTCCTTGCCGGAGTTGTCGCGGTAGCGCCGGTTGATCGCCAAACCCAGCGTCGCCACGGCGGCGCCACTCGGAATATGGCGGACATCCGGATCACGGGTCAGGTTCCCGGCGAGGAAAACTTTGTTCAGGTCGGCCATGGTTATGCCTTCGCGGCGACCGGTTCGACCGGGGTTTCCTCGACGCGGAAAATCTGCATGCGGAAAATTTCCTCGTTGAAGCGGAGATTGCTCTTCAGTGCTTCAACCTGCTTGGCCGCCAGACCGAACGTGATCACCACGTATTGACCGGCCTGGGTCTTCGCCATTTCACGGGCGAAGGTACGGCGACCGAGACGGATGGCGCTTTCAACCTGGCCACCGACCTTCTCGATTTCGCCCTTGATGTTCCCGACCGCATTGTCCAGCTGATCCTCGCTGAATGCGTCAGGGAAAATAAACATAGCTTCGTACTTATTCACGTTCGCTCCTCCACTCTTCCGCCAGCAACCTGCCGGCTTACCTGTTCACATCATCCATTGTACTTGTTCATCGCGCGTTCAACACCTTCGTCGATCCACGCCAACACGGCCTCCGCGGCCTTTCTCGTCACCTGCTCAACCGCCTCGCGCAACCCTTTCGGGTACTTCCCGAGGACATACGCCACACGGTCCTGACCGGGCGGCACCGGCCCCACACCGACCCGCAACCGCGGGAACTCGGTCGTGCCCAACCGCTCGATCATCGACTTCAATCCGTTGTGCGCACCCGCGCTGCCCTTCGGCCGCATCCGAACCGCACCCAACGGCAACTCCACATCGTCCACCAACACCAACACATCCGAGGGCTCCACGCCCTTTTTGCGGGCCAACGGGGCCACCGCATTACCACTACGGTTCATGAAGGTCTGCGGCTTTACCAGCAGCACCTCATGTCCCGCCCGGCGGAACGATCCGCTTTCCATGGGAAAGCGCCAACTTTTCTTCAGGTCAACCCCGGCGTCACCCGCCAGCAGGTCAACGACATCAAATCCTACATTGTGGGGCGTCGCGTCGTATTCGCGACCGGGATTGCCCAACCCGACAATGATCTTCATGCGCGCAATCCAGGACAACCGCGGCGCGCCGGGTCAGGCGCGCCGTACCACCCCGGCGATTACTTCGCCTTGGCCTTGTCACCCGCAGCCGGCTTCTTGTCGCCACCCGCAGCCTTCTTGTCACCCGCGGCATCAGCCTCCGGCTTCTTCTCCTTGATGACTTCCGGTTCGGCAGCACCCGCCGCTGCTTCAGCCGGCTTCTCCTCCTCAACCGTCGGGGACGCCACCATGGCCACCGCGAGGTCGCCATCGGAAATGATCGCGTACTTGGCCGGATCAAGCTTGATGTCGGCCACGGTCAGGTTCTGGCCAACGGTCAGCGCCGAGACATCGACGTCGATCGCTTCCATCAGATCACCGGGCAAGCATTCCACTTCGACTTCACGCAGCAAGTGCTCAAGCACGCCGCCACCCTGGGAGACACCCACCGGAATACCGACCAGGTGAACCTTGATCTCGACGCGAATCTTCTCGGTCATCGAGATCTCGTGGAAATCGGCGTGGGTAATGGCACCGGTCAGCGCATTGTGCTGAACATCCTGCAACAGAACCTTCACGGCATCCCGCCCCTCGATCGCGAGATCCAGCAGGACATGTTCGCTGGAGTGACCGTGGAGGGTCTTGCGGAATTCGCGTTCATTGACCTGCACCATCTGGTTGGTCTTGCCAGCGCCGTACACGACGCCCGGAAACCATCCGGTGCGGCGAAGTTTGCGCGATGAACTCGTACCCTTGGCCGCACGGGGGGCGGCACTGATTTTCAATGACTGAGCCATACCTACTATCTCCGTTTACCTGTAACTGCGTGTTAAATCCTGAACAACGAGGTGACCGACTGGTCGTTATGGACCCGAAGGATCGCCTCACCCAACAATTCCGCTACTGAGAGAACCGTGATCTTGTACCCACCGGTGTCGCGCTGCGGTACGCTGTCCGTGGTGATCAACTCATCGATCGCCGAGTTGCGCAACCGGTCCAGCCCCTGATCGGTCACCAGGCAGTGCGTGACCGCCGCGATGATCTTTTTCGCACCCTTCGCCTTCAACAGCTTCGCCGCACTGGTGAGCGTACCGGCCGTGGTGGTCAGATCGTCCACGAGCAAGACATTCATGCCCTCGACATCACCAACCACGCTGATCGCTTCCACTTCCGTCGCGCTCTTGCGCTGCTTGCCGACAATGGCCAGACCGGACTTCAACATGTTGGAGTAGGCATACGCCATCTTCAACCCGCCCGGATCCGGCGTCACCACCACGACCTTGTCACCCGTCCACCCGCTTGACTTGAGGTGGCGCACGATGACCGGCGCCGCAAACAGATGATCCACCGGGATATCGAAGAACCCCTGGATCTGTTGTGCATGCATGTCCATCGTCAGCACCCGGTCCGCCCCGGCCGCCACCAACAGGTTGGCCACCAGCTTGGCGGTAATCGGAACCCGCGGTTGGTCCTTGCGATCCTGCCGGCCATACCCGTAATACGGAATGACCGGGGTGATACGGGCCGCCGATGCCCGCTTCGCCGCATCAATCATGATCAACAATTCCATGATGCTTTCATTCGGCGGATAACAGGTCGGCTGGACAATAAAGATGTCCTGCCCGCGAATGTTCTCTATAATTTTGACAAAGATCTCTCCGTCGGGAAAGCGGCTGATATCCACGCCACCCAACGATTGCCCGATATACTCGGCAATTTTCCCCGCCAACGCGGGATGTGCATTTCCAGTCAGTATCTTCAAAGCCAGCGCCATGTTGTACGTTTTGGTTGCCCGACTAGGATTCGAACCTAGACTATGACCTCCAAAGGGTCGTGTGCTGCCATTACACTATCGGGCAGATTGCAAACCGGGCTTGCGACCCAACCCCGCTCTCCACCGACGGTTAGCCAAAAGACACCCGTCCCGTAACGAACCATCCAAGGCCGCCAGCAAGTCTTTCCTAGCCGGACGCAAACGCGAGAGACTATGGAAACTGGACGCACCAAGTCAAGCGAACAATCGGCCCCTGCCGTAATTTTGGCGGATGCGCCCTACGGGGGATGGGCCACCGCACCCCGACAACAGGGCTTGCCGGAATCCGGACTGGACGGTACCGTGTGCGACCGTGAAATTGATCGACCAATACCTTCTGCGCACTTTCCTTGTACCGCTCGGGTACTGCCTGGCCGCATTCACCCTCGTATACGTCATCTTCGACCTCTTTGACAACCTGAGCGATTTTGTGGACGGCAAAACACCGTTCCTTCAGGTCGCCACCTACTACCTGGTTCTCTTGCCCTCCGTCCTGGTCTTTATTGTACCTATCTCTTTGCTATTGGCCGTCTTATACAGCCTCTCCACCCTGACCAAGAACAACGAGCTTACCGCCATGCGCGCGTCCGGGATCAGCCTGACCCGCCTGATGGCGCCCTTCATCACGGTCGGCGTTTTGGCCAGTGCCGGGGTGGCGGTGGTCAACGAAACCATCGGGCCAGAGGCCGCCTACTGGTGCAAGAAGTTCGTAAACGAGCAAACCCGGGAGGACCGGGATGCCGTGCATGTTGCGGAACTTGCTTTCCATAAGGATGATGCGCGTCGATTCTGGTACATCAACAGATTCGATACGCGCGACTTCTCGATGAAGAACATCGAGGTCATCCAGATGCGCGAGGACAACACCGAGTCGTACAAACTCCAGGCCGCGGAAGGTCGGTGGCTGGACGGGTACTGGCTGTTTCTGGATTTGGTGATCC
>CALBHI010000518.1 GCA_937894535.1 uncultured Verrucomicrobiota bacterium | reverse complement strand
CACGCACCTCCGAGGAGCGCTCCGGTTCGCTGTCCTTCCGCATTGAAAACGAGAATATTCTTTCCGAAAAAGCCCGCGAGCGCATGGTATTCGGCTGGGCCGGATGGAAACGCGCGTGGGTCTACAACGACTCCGGCGAGACGGTCTCGGTGCCGGACGGTTTGTGGATCATCGCCTACGGGCAGAACGGCGTGTTCGGGTTGACCGCGCTGACCCTGACCATCCTCCTGCCGCAACTGGTTTTCCTGCGCCGTTACCCGCCGCGACGCTGGCGCGAACCGGACGTGGGTGCGGTGGTGGTGCTCCCCGTCCTGCTCGCCGTCTTCATGGTCGATAACCTGCTGAACAACATGTACAACCCGGTCATGTTGCTGGCAGCCGGCGGATTGACCAGCCTGGTCCTGGCCCGCGAACAGCCCGGGGATGCCGGCGCGAGCGCGTCCGTGGCGCCGCAGGTCCCGATCCCCGCCACCCCGAGGTTGCTGTGAACGGAAAAACGGCCAGTTCGGCGAAGCACACCGCGATGCGCGGTTCGTTCTGGACGCTCGGCGGCTACGGCGTGTCGCAGGTGATCCGTCTCGTCTCTAGCCTGATCCTCGCCCGCCTGCTGTTCCCGGAGGCGTTCGGGTTGATGGCGCTGGTGAACGTGTTCATGCAGGGGCTGGAGATGCTGTCCGATATCGGACTCGGTCCGGGCATCATCCGTGCGAAAAACGGAACCGACCCGAAATTCCTGCGCACCGCCTGGACGATCCAGGTCGTACGCGGTGTTGTGTTGTGGCTGGTGTCCTGCGCGTTGGCCTATCCGGCGGCCGTGTTCTTCGGCCACACCGATCCGCTGGCCGCCCAACTTACGCAGGTGTTGCCGGTGGCCGGGCTGATGGCCCTGTTTGGCGGGTTCTCCTCCACGGCGCTGTACACGTTGAACCGCACGATGCAGATGCGCCGCCTCACCGCGCTCGCCCTCGTGCCGCAGGGGGTGACCTTGCTGGTCTCCATCGCGTGGGCCTGGTTCGACCGCAGTGTATGGGCGATCGTCGCGGGCGGATTGGCCGGCAGCCTGACCCGGCTGCTCATGAGCCATGCGTTCAACGACGGACCGCGCGACGGGTTCGGATGGGATCCGGAGGCCGCACGCGAACTGCAGTCGTTCGGCCGCTGGGTGTTTCTCAGCACGGTGGTCAGTTTTCTCGCCTCCAACCTCGACCGCGTCGTGCTCGGCCGCCTGCTTACCCTTGGTGAACTCGGCCTCTACAGCATCGGCATGACCTTCGCGCGCGTGGCCACCCAGGTCGCGACCCGCCTGACCAACACCGTGGTGTTTCCGCTGCTCGCGAAGTACCAGGACCAGCCGGAACGGCTGATCGCCTTCGCCCGGCGGGCGCGCACCGCGGTGTTGTGGGCGGGCGGGGCCATCTGCGCCGGCTTCGCGGTGTTCGCCCCGACGTTTTTCGAGGTGCTCTACGACGAGCGTTATGCCGGGGCGGGAAGGATCTCGCAATGGCTCGCCCTCTACATCTGGACGTGGATCCTCAATGCCACCATCGACCGGATCCCGCTCGCCCTCGGCCGCTCGCGTGCCTTGTTCACCGCGAACCTCGCCGGTGCGTTCGGCATGGTCCTCGCGTGGAGCGGTTACCGGCTCGCCGCGCTGCCCGGGTTCATCACCGGCATGGCGGTGTCGAACCTCGTGGCGCACGTGTTCCTGCTCCGCGCGATACCCGGTGGGGGCGGCAGCTTCGCCCGCCAGTCGGCGTTGGCCACGCTGGCGGTCGCCGCGTATGCCGCGCCAGCCCTGTTGTGCCTGCACATGGTCGGCGAGCACGGCGGACCGTGGACCGTCGCCGCCGCCTCCGCCTCCGCCGTGCTCGCCGCCGTGCCGTTGCCGGTGGCGGCCCTGGTGGTGCGCCGCATGATGGCCATGCCGGCCACGCCGCCGGAGCTGGACGCACTCGCGCTCGGGGTCAGCACGCGGCGCGCCCGCATGAACGTCTTGCGCGAACGCGGATCCGATGTGTTGATCGCCCGCACCACCGCGCCTGATGGACGTGCGGTCATCGTCAAACTGTGGAACCGGCGCGGCCTGCGCGGTCTCCTGCGCCGGCTCAGCGGAACCACCATCGCGCGCCGCGAGTGGGATGCGCTGACCCGCCTGCGGAAGGACAACCTCGGCGTGCCCGAACCCATCGCCTGTTTCACCTTGCGCCACCGCGACGCCCGCCACACCGAAGTGCTCATCGAGGAGGATCTCGGCGCGTGCCGCGACGCCACCGAGGAATACAAGGCCATGCTACGGGAGGGCCGCGACGACGAAGCCGCCGCGTTCGAGGAGGAATTGTTGCGCGGTACCGAGGTCATGCTCGCGCGCGGATTGATCGACACCGATCACCGGCTGCCGAATTTCGTGGTGCGGCCGGACGGGCGTCCGGTGCGCCTCGATTTCGAACTCGCGCGCCGGGTGCGCGATCCGCGACGCCATCCGGACGAACTGGGCCGGATGCTCGGGGCCTTGCTGGGGAGTTACCTCTTTGCGGTGCAGCCGGACGTCGTACGGGCCCGTGCGTTTGCCGTGCGGTTGCAGGACCGCCTGGCGCTGGGTCCGGCGGTGCGCGCGGTGGTGCGCGCGCGTGTCGAGGCGATGACGGCGCGGCAGAAGCAGGAGATCGGCATGGACACGAGGATGGACTGGCCATGGTAATGCGTGAACCCGAGGCCCGGGTGGTGTACGGCGTACCGTTCCACGACGTCACCTTCGACGAGGCGGTCGCGTGGTGCATCAACACGATGCGCGCAGGGTCGCCTCGGTTCATCGCCACCGCGAACGTCGATTTTCTGATGCAGGCCCGGCAGGATCCGGAGTTGCAGCGCATCCTGCTCGAAGCGGATCTGGTCATTGCCGACGGCCAACCGGTGGTGCAGGCCTCGCGCCGGCAGGGCACGGCATTGCGCGAACGGGTCACCGGCAGCGACCTCACGCCGCTGCTCGCCGCGGCGTGCGCGCGCGAGGGGTTCCGGGTCTTTCTGCTCGGCGGTGCGCCGGGGGTGGCCGAGCGGGCGGCAAAAGTGCTGGTCGAGCGCAATCCCGGACTGGTTATCGCCGGTTGTTACTCGCCGCCGCTGGCCGGATTGCTGGACATGGATCACGAGGCCATCCTCGCCCGGTTGCGCGAAACCCGACCGCACCTGTTGCTTGTCGCATTCGGTGCGCCCAAGCAGGAAAAATTCATCCAGTTGCATGCGAGGCACTGGTCCGTGCCGTTGGCCATGGGGGTGGGGGGCACGTTGGATTTCCTGGCCGGGGCGCAGACGAGGGCACCGGTGTGGGTGCAACGGTTGAGCCTCGAGTGGTTGTGGCGTATGGGAACGAATCCGCGACGCTTGTTCAAGCGCTACGCGTCGAACATCGGATTCCTCGCCGGGGCCTGGTGGCGGTGGAACCGGGTGCGGCGATCCGCGCCGGGAGTTGCATCGACCGCGGATGTGGCGTGGTCGTGGGAGGCGCTCGCGGAGGCGATCGACCGGGGCGAACCGTACATCATGGCGTCGCTGGGCGATCGCGCCTGGCTGTCCAGCGACGAGCTGGGCCGGTTGGTCGAGGCGGCGCGGCGGCTGCGCCGGCGGGGTGGCCGGTTGTTGCTCTACGGTGGCACGGAGCGCGTGCGGCGTTTGCTCGCGGAGTTCGCCCTCGTCGACTATCTCGAGCATTGCGCGGATCGACCGGCGGCGGAGCGGCGCATGGCGGCGCTGGTCGAGTCCGGACGCGGAGGTTTGATTGAGACGACCGGCCGGGTCTTGCATCTGGCGTTGCCGATGGAGTTGACCGGTGACGGGTTGGCGGCGTGGCGCGACCGGGTGGCGGCGGCGTGGACGCCGGAGATCACCGCGGTGCGCATCGAGGCGTCGTCGGTCGAGTTCATCGACAGCGCCGGGATTGGCTGGCTGGTCACGGTCGCGGTGCGCTGCCAGGAGACCGGTGCCATCTACCAGGCGGACGGTTTCCGGGGTGCGGCCTTGCGGAGCCTTCAACTCGCGCGGGTCGCGGACCGGCTGACCGGGATCAAGGAGCCGGGGCGGTGAACCACGGATGGTCCAGCGGCCGGTGCGGTCAGGGCGCGTTCACTGCGGCGTCCACATCGGGAAACATCGCGAGGAAGCGGTCGGCCCGGGCGATCTCGATGTTCTGGCGGATGCGGGCCGGGACGGCGCACAAGACCAGCGTGGCCTGCCGCTCGCGGGCGGCATCAAGGCTGGTGGCCAGGGCGCCGATGCCGGAACTGTCGATCGATTCCAGCGCGGCCAGGTCGAGGATGCACCGGCGGCAGGGTGGCGCGATCAGGCTGTGCAGCTGTGCCACCAACTGTCCGGAATTATCCATGCTCAGTGAACCGGTCAGGGTGATGACCAGGTTGTCGTTCCGCCAGCTCGCCTCGAGTTTCATGCCGGACCCTCCATTGTCGCCGCCACCGGGTGGCGGGCTGGTCAGGATGCTACCACGGGCCAGCCGCCGAATCCAGCGCCGTTCGCGTGACAACCGTCCTGTGTCCGGCTACCATGGGAGGAAGCTAACCCGATGAACCGCACGATCAAATGGATCGGTCTCGCGACAGTGTTGTTCGCGCTGTTTCTCGGCCTCTCCCTGCTCATCCAGCGCTGGATCATCTACCCCCAGTTCCAGCGCTTGCAGAACCTGTTCATCGAGGACGCCGTCCAGCGGTTGCGTCTGGCGCTCGACCGCGAGCTGGCGGATCTTGAAGCGGTATGCGGCGATTACGCGATCTGGGACGATACGGTGGCGTTCATCGAATCGCCGGATCCCGGGTTCGTGGCCAGAAGCATACCGGCCGATGCCTATGCGCGGGACCTGTTTGACCTGATGTGGATCCTCGATGGCGCGGGCGGAATCATCTACCGCAGCATCCATGATCCGGAACAAGGGGAGCGCCGCGATCTGGTGGTGAACCGGGATGAACGCGAACGGCTCGGCGAAGGCCATCCGCTGCTCCAGCCGCTGCTTGCCCGGGATGTCCGCGGCTACTACCGGCTGGATGGCCGGATCTACCGCATCTCCGCGCGGCCGGTTGTGCGATCCGATGGCTCCGGCGAGCCCCGGGGCGTGGTGGTGATGGGCCGCGCGTTGGATGCCGACCACCTGGAGGCGCTGTCCGGGCTGGTCAGCATGCGCGTGTCCTTGCACGAACCGTCGGCGGCCCCCCCGGCGGCTTCGGCCGAACGCTTTGTCCAGCGGTTGAGGTCGTCCGGCGTGGTCGAGTCGTGGATCCTGTTGACCGATCTCTACGGCGAGGCGGGGGCGGCCCTGTTGATGGATACGCCGCGGGAGATTTCCGCGGTCGGGCGACGCGCCCTCAACCAGGGGGTCATCGCCATGGTGGCGCAGGGTGTGCTGTTCCTCGCGATCGGCCTGGCGGTGATGGTACGCAGCCAGCGCAGGTCCCGGCAGGCGGAGATCGCGCGGCAGCTGGAGGAGCGGACCGCCACACTGCGCGAGACGGAACAGTACCTCAAGACGATCATGGATTCGGTTCCGGTGGGGATCCTGATCGTGGATGCCTCCCGGCAAACGATCCTCGATGTCAATCCCGCGGCCCTACGGTTGATCCATGCCCGGCGCGAAGAGGTGGTCGGCCGGATCAGCCACGCCATCCTGCATGGCGGAGAGGCCGGTGAACCCCGCGGCCCGGGGCAGGACGACCGTTCCGAGGGTGTGGTGGCGCGGAGCAATGGAACATCGGTCCCTGTGCTCAAGACGGTGGTTCCGATCCGCTTGCGTGAACGCCCCTGCCTGCTGGTGTGTTTTGTCGATATCACCGAACAGAAGGCCGCGGAGGAGAAGGTCAACCAGTCGATCCAGGACCTGTCGCGGTTCAACCGGTCGATGCTCGGGCGCGAGGAACGAATCCTCGAGCTGAAGCGCGAGGTCAACGGGTTGTTGCGCGAGCTGGGCCGGACCATCCGTTACCGGGAACAGGAGGAACCTCGGACATGAACAGGCGAACAGGTTGTGGATGTGTGGTGGCGGCGGCACTGGTGGCGATGGCGTGGGGATGCGGCAAGCCGCAGGAGGAGTCGCGGGTGGACCGGTCGGCCATCAGCGAACTCGCGCGCAAGATCGACGGCAGTGCGCGACGCATCGAGTCGCGCACCCGCCGGCTGGCCGAATCCACGGCGCAGACCTACCTCCGTGCGGATGCGATCATCGCCGGGGTTGATACCAACCAGTACCGCGAGGCGGCGGGCGGCGTGTACTACAAGGCGGTCGATGACGGCGGACCGGCCCTGTGGGTTTCCGGCGTAGTCCCGGTCGATGACACGATCCGACGCATCGCCTGGGCCACCGAGGGCATCGATGACGAACTGCGGGCGATGCTGAAGGAAAGCCCCGCCGTCGTGCAGGCCTATTACAACGACCGCTATTCGCTCAACCGGATCTATCCGCCGTTCGATGTGCTGTCGCAATACGAGCCGCGCATGAACATTCCCGAGTTCAATTTCTACTACCTCGCCGATGCGTCCCACAATCCGGAGCGCAAGGTCGTCTGGGTGGATGAACCGTACGTGGATCCGGCCGGCCGCGGCTGGATGGTTTCCTGCATCGCGCCCGTCTATGTCAGCAACACCCTGATGGGCGTGGTGGGTCTGGATGTGACGGTGGACGGCATCGTCGAAAACTTTCTCCAGCCGGAGCACCGGGGTTGGGTGCTGGTTGACCGGAAAGGCACGATTGTCGCGGCCACCGAGACCGCCATCGAACACCTGCGCATGCCCCCGCTGACCGATCACCGGTATATCAACACCGTGCGCAGCGACCGGTACCGCAGCGAGGATTACAACATGCTCCAGTCGCCCAGCCCGGACGTGCGTCAACTGGCCGCGGCGGTGTTCGGTGCCGAGGGGGTGCGGTCGGCCCGCCTGTCCGGACCGGGCGGGAATCGGCTGGTCCTGGTTGAGCCGGTGCCCGCGCTCGGGTGGACGGCCTTGCTGGTGGTTGAATAGGCATGTGGCGGAAACCGTTCAGAAGCCTGCCGTTGCTGGCGGTGCTGGCCGCGTTGACCCTGATCATCGCGGTCCGGTTGCTCTATGCCCTGTTCGACCGGGGTGCGGACGCTTTCCGGTTGCGTTGGATCAACGGCGCCCGTTCGGATGCGATCGCCCTGCGCCACGACGTGGAACAGTTCGTCGAGGATTTCGAGTCGCTGGTCGATGACGGCGTGCTGGGCCGCATCGCCCGGCAACCTCCGCCGTATTCGACCCGCGACATGCTTACCTTGAAACGGTTCCGCGCCCGCAACCAGGACCTGATCGATCACCTGGTGGTGCGCGGGCCGCGGCAAGCCCGGGCGGTCCGCTGGGACAGCCACAACTACGTCCGGTTCGAAGTGGTTGTGCTGGATCAAGCGGAGCTGGCGGAGGATCCGGTATGGGACCGCAACCGCATCCGGTTCGGGCGCCCCCTGCGCAACGATCAGAGCGAACCGGTTGCCGGCTACCGGGCCGAAGCCGTCGTGGACCTCCGGTTGTATGTCGAGCGTCACTTCCAGCCGCAAGGGTTCGCATTGTCCGGCTGGGTTGCGCTGGTTGATGGCGAAGGGGCGCCGCTCCTGACCTACAACCGCAGCGGTTCGCCGGTCGGTGACGAGGAGGTCGCGGCCATGCTGGCCGGTCGGCGCGAGGCCATCGCCGCCGGATTGCAGGTCATGGGGCGTCATCGCCTTCCCGACCGCCGCTCCCTGGAATTCGTCGCCTATCCGGCCCGGATCATCGACCGCCAGATCAGCCTGGTGTACGGCGCGGATACAGGGGATGTGCACGGAGGCATGACCCGCATCGCCATCCTGCTCGGCGCGACCACCATCGCGCTGCTGCTGTGGTTGACGCTAACCTTCCTCGAGCTGCTGCGGCGGGAGCGGTCCGCGCAGCAACAACGGCGGGAAACGCTCGACCGCATGGCTCGCCTGGCCACCCAGATGCCCGGCATCCTGTTTAGCCTTTGGCGGCATAAGGGGGAGGAGCGGTACTGGTACCTGAGCCAGGGGGTGAAGGACATCTTCGGCGTGGATCCGGGGATCGGCCCGGAAACCTCCCGCCTCATCCGCGCGGCCATCCATCCCGACGACTTGATCCTGCGCGACGCCGAACTCGACCAGGCCGGCCGCACCGCCCAGCCCTGCCGGTTCGAGTACCGCGTCATCCGTGGCGACATGTCGATGCGTTGGCTGCTCTTCACCGCCGCCCCGGAGCCGCAGCCCGGTGGCGCCATCGTCTGGCACGGCGCCGCCATCGACATCACCACGCAGAAGAACGCCGAGCAGGAACTGCGCCGCGTGGCCAGCGAATTGCGCCACAGCCAACAGGTCGCGCTCAGCATCATGGAGGATGCCACCGAGGCCCGCGACCGCGCCGAGGCGATCAGCCGCGAACTCGAGCTGGCCACCGAGCGCGCCAACACCATGGCCGAAGAGGCGAAGGCCGCCAACCTGGCCAAGAGTGAATTCCTCGCCAACATGAGCCATGAGATCCGGACCCCGATGAACGCGGTCATCGGATTGACCGGCCTGTTGTGGGACAGCAAGTTGACCGACGAGCAACGCGATTTCGTCCGGGTGATCCGCGCCAGCGGCGAGCAGCTGCTCTCGATCATTAGCGACATCCTCGACTTCTCCAAGATCGAGGCGGGCCACCTGCAGCGGGAAACCGAGGAAATGAACCTCGTCGAACAGGTCGAGGGCGTCATCGATCTCCTCGCCGAACGCGCCGCGGCCAAGCACCTCGAACTCGTGCTCGACATCGCCCCCGCTCTGGCCGGCCGGTGGAACGGCGATCCCGGCCATCTGCGCCAGGTCCTGATCAACCTGGTCGGCAACGCCATCAAGTTCACCGATGCCGGCGAGGTCGTCCTGCGCGTTGCCCCGGCCCGCATGCCGTCCGTGGAGGGGGATGACCGCCGCTTTGTCCGCTTCGACGTGCAGGACACCGGTCCCGGCATTTCCGCGGAGGGCCAGTCGCGGTTGTTCGAGGCCTTCTCGCAGGTGGATGGCTCCTCGGCCCGGCGGTACGGCGGCACCGGCCTGGGGCTCGCCATCTGCCGCCGCCTTGTCTCGCTCATGGATGGCGTGATCGGCGTATCCAGCAAACTCGGACACGGCTCGACCTTCTGGTTCGAACTGCCGCTCGCCTACCTCGGCCCGTCGCCCGAACCGGCCACGCCAACCGCCACCCTGCCCGAGGGTATGCGCATCCTGGTCGTCGATGACCACCCGACCAACCGCATGATCCTCGCCCGCCAGCTTGAGGGGTGGCGCATGGTGCCGGTGCTGGCCGCCTCCGGCCGCGCCGCCCTGGAGCAGCTTCAGGGCGCCGAGCAACAGCACGCGCCGTTCGACCTGATGATCACCGACATGGTCATGCCGGAAATGGATGGATCGGAGCTGGTGCGCCGGGTGCGTTCGACCGCCTCCGGCCGCGAACTTCCCGTCATTGTCCTCTCGTCCATCGGCCGCACCGAAAACGCGCGGATGCTCGGCGATACCACCAACTATGCGGTGCTGGTCAAGCCCGCCCACCAGTCCCACCTGCTGGATACCATCATTCGCCTGAAACACCGCCATCCCGACATTCCCCGCGAAGCCGGGGACCCTGTCGGAGTGGCCCCCGACCGGCCGCAAGGCCGCATCCTGCTGGCCGAGGACAATCCCGTCAACCAGATGGTTGCCAAGCGCCAGCTGGAGCAACTCGGGTATCAGGCCGACGCCGTATCCAACGGGCGCGAAGCCCTGGCTGCGCTTGAGCACAGTGTCTATGCCGTCGTGCTGATGGATTGCCAGATGCCGGAGATGGACGGGTATGAGGCCACCCGTGCGCTGCGGCAGCGCGAACGGCCCGGGGTCCGCACCGTCGTCATCGCCATGACCGCCAATGCCCTTGAAGGCGACCGCGAAAAATGCCTCGCCGCCGGCATGGACGATTACATCACCAAGCCGGTCCGTCCCGAAACCCTCGCCCGCGTGCTCGCCAAATGGGTGAAACGCCCATGACCAAGCCCCACCCACGCCCCATCCTCTGGCTGCTGCGCCATGCCGTGGCGGTGGAGGCGGACCGGTTTGACGGCGACGACCTCGCCCGGCCGCTGACCCCGGAAGGGCGGCGGATCGCCCGGCGCGTGTTCGCCCGCCTCGCCGCGGTATGCCCCGCCCCGGACCGGGTTTTTTCCTCCGAAGCGGTGCGGGCCCGCCAAACCGCCAACCTGTTCATCCGCGCCTTCCGCCGGCCCGGCTACACCGTCGATCCCGCATTGAATCCCGGAGCCCGCCCGCGGGCGATCCGCGCCCTCGCCCTCGCCGCGCTGGTCGGGGCCCGGCACATCGTACTGGTCGGCCACGAGCCGGATTTTTCCCGCGCCGCCGCGCGCCTGCTCGAGGTGCCGGACCTCGACTTGAAACTCGAAAAAGCCGGACTGGTTGAACTCGAGCTGAATGCCCGCCACACCTTCCGCCTGCGCGGCTTGCTCCCGCCCGACCTGCTCGCCGCGCCGTGACGACACGGCCCGGTTCCCCGCGCCGGTCGCGCCGCATCGACCATTGCAGTTTGCCGGTTCACCGACTACAGTGCCACCGGACGACAACACGGCATGAACACGCGCAAGGACAATGTTGACCTGATCTGCAGCATCGGCGAACTGGCCGGGCTGTTCGAGAAGAGCCAGAGCCTGGGGGACTTCCTCCAGACCGTGGTCAACATCGTCGCCTACCACATGCGCGCCGCCGTCTGCTCGGTGTACCTGTACGAGGACGAAACGCAGGAGCTGGTGCTGACCGCGACGCAGGGCCTTGACCTCAAGGCCCGCCAGGTACGCCTCCGGCTGGGCGAGGGCCTGACCGGCACCGCGCTGAAGGAGTTGCGCCCGATCCGCGAAGGCAACGGATCGAAGAACCCCAACTACAAGTTCATCCCCGGCATCAGCGAGGAGAAATACCAGGCGTTTCTCGCCGTGCCGATCCTGCGCGGCCTCGTACGCATCGGCGTGCTGGTGCTGCAGGACCCGGTGGCCGACTATTTCGACGAGAATGACACCAAGGCCTTGCAGGCGATCGCGGCGCAGCTCGCAACCACCATTGAAAACGCGAAGCTGTTGATGGCCCTGCACAAGATCAGCAGCGAAAAACCATCCGCACCCAAAGCCGACGAACCGCTTAAGGACGTCAAGTTCATCCGCGGCAAACCGGCTGCCCGCGGCCATGCCACCGGCCGCCCGACCATCTTCGGCGGGGCGATGGACCGGTTTGTGGTCGATGACGCCGCGCCGGGCGCTGCGTGCACCTTGGCCGATTTCCAGCGCGCGCTCCGCGACACCGAGTTGCAGCTCGAAGCCCTGCAGACCAGCATGGAAGAACGGCTCGCCGACGTCGCCTCGATGATCTTCAGCGCCCACCTGCTGATCGTGAAGGATCCGAAGTTCTCCGGCGCGATGGAGGAGCAGATTCGCCAGGGCGAAGCCCCGCCGCAGGCCATCTACAAGGTGGTCAACCAGTACATCAACCTGTTCTCGGCCAGCCAGAATCCCCGCCTGCGCGAGAAGGTGCAGGACCTGAAGGATCTCGGCCGCCGCCTGCTCCAGAACCTGCGTGCCGATCAGGAAACCCACGCCGACTATGCTGGCCACATAGTCATCGCCGGCGAGCTGCTTCCGTCGGACGTGTTGAAGTTGTCGGCCCAGAACGCCGAGGGCATCGTCCAGGTCGGCGGTGCGGTCACCTCGCACATCGCCATCCTCGCGCGTTCGCTGAACCTGCCGATGGTCGTGGTCGAGGAGCCGCGCCTGTTCCAGGCCGCCGCCGACCATACGCTGCTGATCGATGGCGACCAGGGCAATGTCTACATCGATCCGGACGAGACGGTGCGCCGCAGTTTCGCCGACCTCGATGCCAGCCGCCGCGAGGCCGAGGAATACGCCGCGAACATGCAGGAGGAGACGTGGACCGCCGACCGCGTGCGCGTCCGCATTCTCGCCAACATCAACATGCTCAGCGAGCTCGCCAACGCGCGCAAGCTCAAGGCGGAGGGCGTCGGCCTCTACCGCAGCGAATTCCCGTTCATCGTGCGCAACAGTTTCCCCTCCGAGGAGGAACAGTACCGCATCTACAAGATCATCCTCGACGAGATGGCCGGCCGCGACGTGGTGTTCCGCACCCTCGATGTCGGCGGCGACAAGATGTTGTCCTATTTCCCGAACGTGACCGAAAGCAACCCGTTCCTCGGCCTGCGGGCGATCCGCTTCTCGTTCCGCTACAAGGATGTGTTCAACCATCAGTTGCGGGCGCTGCTGCGCGCCGGCGTCGGTTCCGATTTGAAGATCATGTTTCCGATGATCTCGTCGGTGGATGATTTCCTGCAGGCCCGCGAGATGGTCGGGGCGTGCATCGCCAAGCTGGCTGCGGAGGGGATCGAGCACAATCCCGCGCCGCGGCTCGGGGCGATGATCGAGTTGCCCGCGGCGGTGGAGGTCGCGGAAGAACTCGCGGTCGAGGCGGACTTCCTCTCCATCGGCGGCAACGACCTCGTGCAGTACATGCTGGCGGTGGACCGCACGAACCAGCATATCTCCGACCTCTATGTTTCGCACCATCCGGCGGTGCTGCGCGCGCTCAAGCGCGTGGCCGACGCGGCGCGCCACGCCGGCACCCCGCTTTCGTTTTGCGGGGAGATGGCCGCGGATGCGAAGATGATTCCGTTCCTGCTCGGTATCGGCATCCGGCAGTACAGCGTCGAATCGCGTGCGATCCCTTCCGTGCACCGCACCTTGTCGTCGCTCCAGGTCGGCACCTGCGAGGCGTTGGTGGACCGGTTGCTGCGCATGGGACGCATTGCCGACGTGGAGGCAGCGATCAAGCAAGCGTGAACCCCTTGCCGACAAACGGGGTGGCCGGGGGAAGGCGCAGCGCGGGATGGATCATCACCTTCCTCGTGTTCGCCGCCATGTGCCACGTCGTCGCCGCGCCGTTGAACCCCCTCTACACCCTTGTTCCCATTACGGCTCCGGGCGGCGGCGCAACCCGAGCCTGGGCCTTGAACAGCCATGGCGTCGTGGCCGGTGAAGTGGAAACCGGCGAAAACGAAGTCCATGCCTTCGTCTGGTCGCAGGACAAGGGGTTGCGCGTGCTGGGAACCCTCGGCGGTCGCAACAGCCGCGCCATCGATATCAACGACCAGGGTGTGGTGGTCGGTGAATCCGAAACCGCCGCCGGTGATATGCGTCCCTTTCTCTGGACCGAAACGGCGGGCATGCGCGCCCTTCCCGTAACGACCTCGGCGGTGCACGGAACCGCCATTGCAGTGAACGAGCGTGGCCAGGTGGTCGGGATGATCGAGGATGCCGCCGGCCAACATGCCGCATGGTGGGAGGACGATACGGTGCGGCTGCTCCCCCGCCTGCCGGGGGCCGGTGCGTTCCAGGCGCTGGATGTCAACAAGGCGGGAGATGTGGTTGGCCAGATCCAGACCGGAGCCGAGGAGGCCTTTGCCGGCCACGCCTTTTATTTCCCTGCTGCGCAGGCTGCGCGCAACCTCACCGATTTCCGGTTGGTGTCCGCTTTTGCCGGCAGTGCCGCGGTCGCGTTGAACGACGAGGGTGAGGCCGTCGGGTACACCATGGTGGATTCCGCGCGGGTGCGCGCCTTCCGCTACCGGCCGGGATCGGGTTTCACCTTGCTGGAGGACCACCGTGCGCTCTACAGCAGCGCCCGCGAACTGAACGCCCGCGGGGATGTGGTTGGTTCGTGCATTCCGTCGTACTGGTCCGACGAGCTCGCCTGTGCCTGGCTGGAGGGTCGCTGGTTCGACCTGAATGAGATCACCGACGCCGGTCCCGACTGGTGGCTGGTTCAGGCGACCGGTATCAACCACCGCCGTGATATCGCCGGATATGGCCTGCGGGGCGAGCGGCACACCGCGTTCCTGCTCCGGTTTCTATCCGATGCGGACCCGGGGAGCTGGCCGGTTCCCGTGCTGGCCCTGCGCGACCTGACCGAACCGAAACAACGCGACCGGTCCGCCATTCTCAGCGTCGAACCTCCGGTCGGGTTGAGCGTGCGCAAAATCCTGTTCATGGAAAACGGCGTGGTCATCGGCGCGGTCGAGGAGCCCCCGTATGAGTGGGGCTGGCACGGAACCCGCGACGGTGCCTACGAGTTCATGGCCGAGCTGGTCGATGAACACGGCCGCCGCTACCGCACGCCACGCCGCTTTTTCGAGGCGGAATGACCGGGGCGGAATGGCCCGTCGCTCGGAATTCGCTGGTCCCGTCGCGCGCCGGTCAGTTATAAACGAACCGAAGCTTCAAGGGGGCCGCATGCTCGAGATCAACGGCTACGAGATCATGGAGAAAATCGCCGACGGGGGCATGGCCACCGTCTGGAAGGCGCGCCAGCTTTCCCTCGACCGGCTGGTCGCGATCAAGATCCTCGATGCCGCCTCGCTGCCCGACCAGGAGGCGCGCGACCGGTTCCGCAGCGAAGCGCAACTCGCCGCCAAACTCAACCATCCCGGCATCGTGCAGGTCTTTGACACCGGTGAAGCGGCGGGCACCACCTACCTGGTCATGGAGTTTGTGGACGGCCCGACGGTGGGCGACCTGATCCGGCAGGAGGGATTCCTTCCCGAAGCGCGCGCCCTCAACATCACCACCCAGGTCGCCCGCGCCCTCGCTTACGCCTGGGAGAAACACTGCCTGATCCATTGCGACCTCAAGCCCGACAACCTGCTGGTGGACCGCGTGTCCGGCCTGGTCAAGGTTGCGGACTTCGGTCTCGCCCGGCTGATCGGCCTGCTGCAGGCCCGCACCGACAGCGAGATGATCCTCGGCACCCCGAACTATACCGCGCCGGAAGCGTCGCGGGGCGAGAACGACCTCGATTGCCGTACCGATCTCTATTCACTCGCCGCGACCCTTTACCACATGGTCACCGGCGTGTTGCCGTTCCGCGAGGCGCCGGGCAGCCAGGCGATGAACCGCCACGAGACCGATTACCTCGACGATCCCGCGGTGGTGAATCCGCAGGTGACTGCGCCGGTCGCCTGGCTGATGGAAAAGTGGATGGTCAAGGACCGCGCCCTGCGTCCGCATTTCTGGACCCTCGCGCTGAAGGATCTCGAGGCGGTGCGCAAGGGCCGTCCGCCCGAACCGCCCCTGCCCGAACCGGGCACGAGCACGATCCGCCGCGATCCCAACCGCGCGGCAGTGAAACCCGCGCTGATTGTTCCTCCCGCCGAAGGCCCGCGCAAGCTGGTGCTCCGTAAATCCGAGCTGCCACCCGCGCCACCACCACCCCGCCGCCGCGGGGGCGGTCTCGCCCGCGCCGCCGGTTCGCTGTTCAGCCTGCTGGTCACCGCCGCCGCGCTCTACGGCGTGGCGTGGTACCACGGTTATGTTGAGGATCCCCGCGACCTGCTGGCCCGTCTCACCGCCCCGCCGCCGGAAATCAGCGAGCAGCCAAGCATCCCGGGTTCACCCGAACCGTTCGCCGAGGATGCGGCGGTGGAAGAACCGCGCGATTCCGGACCCTGGCGCAACGAGGATTACCTGGCCGGGGCGAAGCTGTTCAACCAGGCATTGGCCGACTACACCGCCTTCCAGCGCACGCGCCAGAATCCGGAGGTGCTCAAGACCGTCACGGAACAGTGCCGGAAAGCCATCGAACACTTCGAAGCCTGCCGCGATCTCGCCCCGGAGCATATCAACATCGGGGCCTACATCGACCAGTGTTACGGGCTGATCGCCAATGTCCGGCATTCGACCCAGCTCGACACCGGCGCATCGGCAGCACCTTCGTCGAGCACACCGACGGCGCGGGATGACCTCATCGTGATCGAAGCGGTGGATGGCCCGGCCGTCCGGCCGACCACGGCGCGTCCATCCGCCGGCTCCTCCGTGGTGTTTGTGGATGACATCGGCGAGGAGCCGGCGGTTTCCGCGCCGGAGGAAAAGGTTGCGCCGAAGTTGCGGCTTGCGCTGGGTGACACCTGGCGGACCCCGAATGCCGGCAGCTTTGAATACGGCGTCGACCTGCGCCGCCTGCTTACCCGCCACGTGCAGCCGTCGGACGTTCTGGAGGTTGAGTCCGGCGTCACCCTCTATCCCGGCATCACCACCATGATGTCCGCGCGCGAAGCGGTCCGTGTCCTGAAACAGGAACTGCCCATCCGTCGTCCGCTCAACGCCCCGGCCTTTCCGTCGGGCGCGTTGTTCACCTACGTGTTCGAAGGGGACTTCGCCGGGGCGCAACAGTTGACCCTCGTCGTGGACCGCAACGACCGCGTGGTCATGGCCCAACTCAACGATGCGCGACCGGCGGCGGCCCGCATGGAACCGGCCCTTTTTTCCGCCAACTGGAAGGCCTACGACTTCATCAACACGCGCAAGCGCGACGACACCGAGGGGTTGATCGCCCACCGGGTGCGCCGCAGCGACAGCCTGGTGCGGATCGACACCGAACTGGCGGATGGCGGGGATCCCGCGTCCCGCACCGTCAAGGCGCGGGTGATGCTGATGATGCCGGTGCAGATGGCGTCGCTGCTGCTTCAGGTCAATGCCGGGCCGTGACCTCGGTCGCGGTCATCGGAACCGGTGCGCTCGGCGGGTACTACGGAGCGCGTCTCGCCCAGTCCGGCGCGGTCGTTCATGCCTTGTGCCGGCGGGATGCCGCCTGGATCCGCGATCACGGCCTCGTCGTCGAGTCGGTCGGCCGGGGCATGCTCCACGCCCGGGTGTTTCCCTACGAAACCGTTGCGGCCATGCCGCGCTGCGAGGTGGTGATCGTTGCGCTGAAAACCACGGCCAACGACCAGTTGCCCTCGTTGCTCCCGCCCGTCGTCAAACCCGGCGGCGCGGTGCTTGTGTTGCAGAACGGGTGGGGGATCGAAGACGATGCCGCGCGCGCCGCGCCGGGTCTTCCGGTATTCGGTGGCCTGTGTTTCATCGGCGCGAACAAGACCGGACCGGGCTGGGTGCGGCATCTTGATTACGGCGACATTCTGCTCGGCTGGCACGAAGGGTCCGGCACGGCCGCGGAGGCGCGGGCCTGGCTCGCCCGACTGGCGGCGGCCTTCACGGATGCGCGGGTGCCGGTCCGGATTGCCGACGACCTTCGCCTCGCCCGCTGGCGGAAACTTGTCTGGAACATCCCCTTCAACGGCTTGTCGGTCCTGCACCGGGCCACCACCGACGTGATCATGGGCACGGCGGTCTTGCGGGCCGAGGTGGTCGCATTGATGCGCGAAGTGCAGGTCCTCGCCGCTGCCGACGGATGTGCGATCGAGGATGCATTCCTCCAGCAGATGCTCGACGTCACCGACCGGATGAATCCCTACAAGACCAGCATGTTGCTTGATGCCGAAGCCGGCCATCCGCTCGAGCTCGACGCGATCTACGCGCGGCCATTGGCGCAGGCCGAACGCCTCGGTGTGCCCGCGCCGCGGATCCGCGCCCTGCACCAGCAACTCGCCACCGGCGGTGTTTGCCCGGTGTCATGATCTCCTTTTCGCTCGCACCCTCCGGTGGGCGGGGCTAGATTGTCACCCATGGGCGAGACGTATCCATGGCTGTCCGAGGTGGTGAACGCGATCCGTTCCGTATACGGGACCGACCTGGTGTCGCTGGCGGTCTTCGGATCCTGGGCACGCGGAAAAGCCACGCCGGTGTCGGATCTTGACCTGCTCGTGGTGGCTGATCCCCTGCCGGTCGGGCGCGGAGCCCGGATGAAACAATTCACCGGTGTAGATGCACTGACCGCGGCAACAAGGCGGAGCGTGTGGGGTCCGGAGCATCCCCCGCTGGAATTGTCACCGGTCATCAAAACCCCTTCGGAGGTCCGGCATGGAAGCCCGCTGTTCCTGGACATGACCGAATGGGTCACCCTCCTGATTGATCGGGACGACTTTCTCGCGCGTTATCTGGATGACCTGCGGGAGCGGATGATCCGCAACGGGACGGAGCGGCGTATGGCCAAGGGCGGGTACTACTGGGTCTACAAACCCGACGCCAAGCCCGGCGAGGTGATCACGTTATGACCAGCGACGAACTCGCGCGGAGTTATTTGCGCAAGTGCGGCGACCGGTTGGCCGCGCTGGAGGTGTTGGTGGCGCGACACGCCTTTTCCGATGTCGTGCGCGAAAGCCAGGAGGTCGTTGAACTTGCCCTGAAGGGACTGCTTCGCTCCGTTGGCATAGACCCACCCAAGTGGCACGATGTCGGGGATCTCCTGGTGCAGCACGGCGACAGGTTTCCCGCCCTGGGTTGTGAAGAGATCGGGCGCCTGGCCGAGGCGTCGCGCCGGTTGCGCAAGGAGCGGGAGTTCAGCTTCTATGGCGACATCGATGTGATTCCCACCGATGCGTACACGCAGGTTGAGGCCGATGAGGCGTTCCGCGACGCAGGTGCGGCCACCGAGGCCTTGTCCCGGGTCATACCACCCACCACGCCGTGATCGTCGTCCGCCCTTCGATGGCGTTTGCCATCGAAGGAGCAGTTTCGTCGGCGGTTACGGCAAGCGCACGCTGAAGCGGTAGTTCCGCCAGGCCGGGCTATTGGTGTCGGCCAGGGTCGTCCAGCCGAACTGACCGGTCACGCTGCCGCCGACCTCCGCCCAGACTCCGGTATCCAGCACCTCGTTCGCCTGCAGGCTGTACACGCGGGCGGAGGAGGACGGGAAGGTCACGAGGCGGTTGGTCTCGTTCGCGATCCAGGTGATGACCGGGAAGGCGGTGCCGTCGTTCGCCGCCGTGTCGGCAAGGTATTCCTCGCGGTCGCTGACGCCGTCCAGGTCGAGGTCGGCATCGGGCGCGTTGGACACGGCCGGGTTCAAGCCGTAGAGCGTTTCCCACCAATCGGGAATCGTGTCATTGTCGGCATCGGCGACGGCTCTGAAGATCAGGCCGGTCGGGCTGCGGGCGAGTTCCGAGGTGTTGTTGTCCGGATCGGTGGCCGTGGCGGTGATGTAGAGCCCGGTCGCGGCATTGAACAGGAATCCGGCGGTGAAGGCGCCTACGCCGCTGCCGTCGGTATCGACGAAGGCGCGTCCGATGTAGCGGAAGGCGTCGGCATTGGTGCTGCCGGAGCGGAAGATGTCCAGCGCATAGGTGGTGGACGGCGCGCTGGTCAGCACGCCTTGGACGTAGACGTAGGATCCGGCGACGATCTGGTTGGTGATCACCGGTCGGTTCTGCAGGCGGTTCGGGCCGAGGTCGGCGTCGAGGGGATCGTTCGCGTTGAATCCGAGGGCGCCGAGGTCGATGTTCAACCGCGAGCTGTTCGAATAGATCAGGTTGGGCACCAGCAGGTTGTTGATGGCGTTGGTGCCTCCCACGGCGATGCCGCCGTTGTTGTGGGCGATCAGGTTGCGCTCGGCCGCAGAGAATCCGCCCAGCCGGTTGTTTGGCGCGTTGCTAATGACCACGCCCCAGAACGAGTTGGAGATGACCTCCAGCTGGTATTCGCCGATAAAATTGCCCTGGATCACGTTGGCGAAACTGCCGGTGCCGCTGAGGTAGAGGGCCTCGCCGTTTTGCCCAAGGATGTTGCCGGCGACGAGATTACTCGATGCGTTGTTGATGAACAGGCCGCGGCCGGTATCGTTGTTGGTAAAGGTGACGCCGAACCGTTTCACGCCGATGAAGTTGCCGAGGATCTGGTGGCCGGAGGACGGCCCGTCGATGACGAACTCCACGGTACCGCCGTTGCGGGCGATGACATTCGCCTCGGTGTCACCGATACCTCCGACCTGTACGCCGGTCGAGCCGCCACGCAACCGCACACCGCCGGTAGCATTGGGCCTCGGTGTCGCGCCATCGGCGGCCAGGCCGATGGTATTGCCGATCACCCGCACATTGCGGCCGGTGTTGACTTCGAGGCCGAACGAGTTGTTGCCGGAAATGACATTGCCCAGCGCGCCGGTTCCTCCGATGGTTACGTCCGATGCATCGACGCCCACGCCGGTGGTTCCGTTGGGAATAGCCGCATCGCCGCTCGCATTAAGACCAATGTAGTTGTTGTGGACCACGATATTGGACGACGAACCACCGATGACCAACCCGGTCAGCCGGCTGGCGGCGATCACATTGCGGAAGACGCCCGTGCCCCCGACGGTGACATTCGTGGCGTTGTTGATGGAGATGCCATACTGACGGTTGTCGAGGGCCGCAGTGCCGTTGACGTTTAGACCCACGTAGTTGCCTTGAATCACCGTGCCTGCGCCCCCGTTGACGTGGATGCCGTTAAGCGCGTTCCCCGAAATCTGGTTGAAGCCATCAGGTCCGCCGATGATCGTGTCGTAGGCATCCACGTTGATGCCGCTCCCGCCGTTCGTGACGGCTATCGTGCGGCTGAAATCCGTGCCGATGTAATTCACCTGCACCCGTGTATTCTGGGCGCGCCCGCGGATACGCACACCGTCCTGCAGGTTCCCGCTGATAAAGTTGCCGCCCAGGAATACCGGCAGGCCGATCTGGGTGTTGAGCGCGTCCAGCACATCAATGCCGTAGTAATTCGGGTGACGATTCGCCGCGCCATCCATGCCGATCACATTGGAAAAGATGATGTTTCCGGCGGCGTTTGTCCCGCTTACGAACACGCCCGCGTCGCTGCCGCTTGCGCTGTTCCCGATGTAATTGTTCGGGCCGATCAGGTTCGTGGTGGCATGAAAAAGATGGACGCCGCTGCCCGAGTTTCCGATGGCCGCGAAACCCGTGGTCATGCCGATATAATTGTTCCTGACCTCATTGGCCCGCGTTGCCGCATCGCTGATGTTCACGCCCGCCCCGCCGTTGCCCGCGATGACGTTGCCCAGGCTG
>CALBHI010000517.1 GCA_937894535.1 uncultured Verrucomicrobiota bacterium | reverse complement strand
GTGAACGACACGCCCCACGGCCACCGTCCCCCGCCCGCCGACTGGAAACAGATCGACCGGCTGGTCGAGGTCATGCGCATCCTGCGCGGACCGGGCGGCTGCCCGTGGGACCACAAACAAACCTTCGAAACCCTGAAGGAACACCTTGTGGAGGAAAGCCACGAGGTACTCGACGCGATCGACAGCGGCGACCGCGACAAACTCCGCGAGGAACTCGGTGACCTGCTCCTCCAAGTCGTCTTCCAGGCCCAGATTGCCCGCGAGGAAGGCACCTTCACCTTCGACGACGTCGCCACCGTCATCACCGAAAAACTGATCCGCCGCCACCCCCACGTCTTCGGCGACCTTCAGGTCAGCGGTGCCGATGAAGTGCTGAAAAACTGGGAGGCGATCAAGAAGGCGGAGAAAAAGGCGGAGGGCGACGCCCCCCGCGCCACCCTCGCCGGCATCCCGAAAAGCCTGCCCGCCCTGCACAAGGCCGCGTTGGTCCAGAAACGCGTCGCCCGCGTCGGATTCGACTGGGCCACCGTGGACGGTGCGCTGGAGAAACTCAGCGAGGAAGTCGGCGAAGTGCGCGAGGCCCTTGCCTCCGGCAACGACCAGGCCACCGGCGAGGAAATCGGCGATGTGCTCTTTGCCGCCGTGAACGTCTGCCGGTTTTCCGGGCACAACCCCGAGGAACTCCTGCACCGGACCATTGCGAAGTTCTCCCGGCGCTTCGCCCACATTGAAACCGCCGTCCACGCCGCCGGAAAAAACCTGACCGACTGCACCCTCGAGGAACTCGACCGTTACTGGGACGAGGCCAAGGCGCAGGAATAGCCGCGTCGCCGCGGCCAGCAGCGGATCCGGCGATCCTCAGCCCGCGTAGCTGAGCGTGCCCTGAAAAACATGCACCGCCGGACCAAGCAACGTCACCTCGGTCGCGCCGTCCGCGGTATCACGGTAGCCGACGCGCAATTCATCGCCACTCGCCGGAATGACCGTTACCGGTGACTGCACCCGCCCGAGCTTCCCGGCCACCAACCCGCACGCGACCATGCCGGTGCCGCAGGCAAGGGTCTCCCCCTCGACGCCACGCTCGTAGGTACGCACATGCAGGCGGCCCCGGTCGTCGCGCTGGATGAAGTTCGCATTGGTCCCCTTCGGCGCAAAGACCTCGTGGTAACGGATCGCCGCGCCCAGCTTCTGGACATCCACCCCCGGCAGGTCCGCCACCTCGATCACCACATGCGGGACGCCGGTGTTGACGAAGTGGTAGGTGAACGGTTGGCCGAACAGTTCGATTGATTGGTGCATCCGCCAGCTGTGCGGCTCGGTCATGATGAGCTGCACCTGGTCGCCACCACGTGCTTCCGCCCGGACGATGCCCGCCGGCGTCTCGATCCGCATCGCACCCGGAGCCGCGCCGATTTCATGCGCCAGCCGGGCAATGCACCGCGCCCCATTCCCGCACATATCGACCTCGCCACCGTCCGGATTGAAAAACCGCATGCGGAAATCACCCGCCGTCGAGGGCTGGATCAGCAGCACACCCTCCGCCCCGACACCGGTCCGGCGCGAGGTGATCGCGCGGATCCACGCCGCATCATCAACAGGAAACGTCCCCTTCCGGTCATCGACCAGGATGAAATCGTTCGCCGCCCCGTGCATCTTCCAAAAAGGTATGTTCATGGTTACACCGCAAAAGCCCGATACTATCCCACCAACCGGCCCGCTTTTCAACGCGGTTTTTGCCGCGCCCGCCGGAGCGTCGCCGTGCGTTCTTGACGCACCGTCGCCAGTATCCGATAAACGGCACACCACAAGGAACCACTGGCATGGCCGCGAAACACATCGGATTGGGACGGGGATTGGGCGCGTTGATCAAGGACGGCAGCACGGCTGAACCGGCCAAACCCGCGCCCGCGGAGAAAACCAACCGGATCCCGGTCGCCCAGATCCGTAAAAGCCCGTGGCAACCGCGCCGCATCTTCTCCCCCGAACCGCTGGCCGAACTGATCGATTCCGTCAAGGAACACGGCGTGCTCCAACCGCTGCTGGTCCGGAAGGTGGCCGACCACTTCGAACTGATCGCCGGCGAACGCCGCCTGCGCGCCGCCCAGGAGGCCAACCTTCCCGACGTCCCCGCGGTCATTATGGATGTCGGCGACCAGGAAGCCCTCGAGATCGCCCTGATCGAGAACCTGCAGCGCTCCGACCTGAACCTCGTCGAGGAAGCCGAAGGCTACCGCCTGCTCGCCGAACGGTTCAACCTGACCCAGGAACAGATCGCCGAACGCGTCGGCAAGGCCCGGCCGAGCATCGCCAACGCCCTGCGCCTGCTCGACCTCGCCGACCCGGTAAAACAATTGCTCGCCGAGCGCCGCATCTCCCCCGGCCACGCCAAAGTCCTGCTCGCCGTGGACATCCCGCGCGAACAGGAATTGCTCGCCGAACGCGTCATCGCCGAGGACATGTCGGTGCGCACCCTCGAACGCATCGTGGCCCGCATCCGCCGCGCCCCGAAAAAACCGCGCGCCCGCCGCGACGACATCCCGGCCGACCACCTGGCCAGCCTCGTCGGGCAACTGCACCAGCACTTCGGCACCCAGGTCCGGCTGACCCCGAGCAAAACCCTGGCTAACGGGAAGAAATCCCCCGGCCGCCTTGAGATCGAATTCTACTCGAGCGACGAACTCGACCGCATCATCCAGGTGCTCGGCCTCGGCGACTCCTTCTGATTCACCCATGCACCCGCCCGCCCTGCCGACGCGGCTCCTGATCATGGTCCTCGCCGGCCTGCTCCTTGCCGCCTGCAACCGGGCCGAACCACCCCGACCCACCGCCGCATGGCCCTCGTTTAACGCCGCCGCTGCATGGGACGACCTCGAAAACCTCGTCGCCCTCGGCCCGCGCCCGAACGGTTCCCCCAACCACCGGCACACCGTTCGCTACCTCACCAGCCGCCTGCGCAGCTCCGGCCTTGAGCCGGATATCACGACCTTCACCAACCGCCATGCCAGCGGCGACGTCGTCTTCCACACCATCAGCGCAACCCTTTCCGGCCGTACCGACCGCATCCTGCTGCTCACCACCCACTACGACAGCCGCGCCGGCGGCGATGCCTCGGCCGTGTATGCCAACTCCGCCTCCAGCGGCCCCGCCGTGCTGCTGGAAATCGCCCGCGTACTCGCCGCCGGCCATGACCCTTCCGGCCCGGAAATACGGTTTGTGTTTTTCGACGGCATGGAACCGATCGTCCGCCACGGCATCGCCGACGGCCTGCAGGGCAGCAAATTCCTCGTCCGTTCGCTCGAACGCGACAACAAGCTTCGACGCGTGGCCGCGCTCATCAACCTCGACCTCGTCGGCGACCGCGACCTCACGTTTACCCTCCCCAAAAACGTATCCATGCCTCTCCGCAAACAACTCCTCGACGCCGCCCGCGCCGAAAACGTCCGCGATCGCTTCAAACTCGTTCCGGTCGAAATCGGCGACGACCATGATCCGTTTCACCAGCGGGGCATACCCGCCATCACCCTGATCGACTTCGAATACGGCAGCGCACCCGGCCGGAACGACTACTGGCGCACCTCGCAGGACACCCTCGACAAACTGGACCCGGCCAGCCTCGACATCACCGGACGCGTGACATTGCGCCTCGTTCGTGCTCTAGTGTCCCCCGATTTTCCCGGAGAAGCCCCATGACATTTTGCCTCGGCATGCGTGTAAAAGAAGGACTGGTCGGTATCGCGGACACCCGCGTCACCTCGGGCAGCGAATGCATCGTCGCCCGCAAGATCGTCACCTACCAACGCGACCGCCAATCCATGTTCCTGATGACCTCCGGCCTGCGCTCGGTCCGCGATAAGGCCCTGACCTATTTCGAGGAATTGTGGGACGAAAAGTCCGGCGAGTTCGACCGGTTGTTCAAGGCGGTGAACGGCTTTGCCGCCCAGGTCCGCCGCGTCGCCAAGGAGGACAAGGAGGCGCTGGCTGAAAGCGGCCTGCACTTCAACATCCACACCTTGATCGGCGGCCAGATGGCCAACGACCACGAGCACAAGCTCTACATGCTGTACCCGCAAGGCAACTGGGTCGAAGTCGGTGTTGGCACACCGTATTACATCATCGGTGCGACCGGGTACGGCAAACCCGTGCTCGACCGCACGCTGAAGTTCGACGACTCGATGCGCCACGCCCTCAAGGTCGGATCGCTTGCCTTCGACTCGACCCGGATCAGCGCCGCCGATGTGGATTTTCCGATCGATGTCGTCCTGTACCGGCACGACAGCTTCCAGTTGATTGAACACCGCTACGAGAAGGAAGACCTCGCCGACAAGACGAGTTGGTGGCAGGAACGCCTGCGGAAATCAGTCAGCGAACTCCCGTCCGAATGGATGGAGACCATCTTCGCCAAGCAGCCGGAGTAACCGTCGCGCCTATTCCGGCTGCGGCACCGTGACCAGCTTGCTCATATCGAATCCCTGCGCAGTGACCATGGCGATGATCTCGTCGTAGTGCGCGGGATTCATCTTCGGCGTGCGCGCCATGATCCACAGGTACTTCTTGTCATCGGTCGCCACCGCGGTGGACTGGTAGTCTTCGTCGAGATAGATCACCAGGTACGGGAACCGGAACGGCCAGATGAACTGGATGCGCCACTCCGCAAAGGTCTCCTTGTCGTACACAAAGGCCTTGTTGGTCATCGTTTTTTTCGGTCCGTCGAACGAACCCTTGCGGAACGTATAGGTAGTCGGGATGTTTCCCTTTTCGTCGAGCGTATAGGTCTCGATGGCGTGGTAGATGTCCTTCTCGAACGGCGTCAGGATGCCGGCCACGACATACCAGTCGCCCATGAAGCGCGGCAGGTCCACTTTCGGCACGGTCGGTGGCGGTTTCACGGTCGCACATCCGGTCACGGCGGCAACCAGACCCATCATCAGGACACGCATGGATTTCATGCGATAAGCATACACCGGATTTCCCAGCAAGCAAGGCTCCACCAGCACTCTACCCAATACTTGAATCGGGGGGAAATCCGCCTATAGTGTCCGCCAATGTCACTCGATCTCCTGCTCTGGCCGGGCTTCACCCTGTTCATTATCGCCATGCTCGCGGTGGACCTCGGCCTGTTCCAGCGCAAGCCCCACGCCATCGGCATGCGCGAAGCCCTGGTCTGGGTCGCCGTGTGGATCGGCCTCGCCATGGCCTTCAACGCCGGCATCTTCCTGTTCCACCCGCGTGGCGCGGAGGCCGGCATGGAATTCACCGCCGGCTACCTCGTGGAAAAAGCACTGAGCATCGACAACGTGTTCGTGTTCATCCTGATCTTCAAGTTCTTCCACGTCCCGCGCAGTTACCAGCACAAGGTCCTGTTTCTCGGCATCGTCGGCGCGATCGTGCTGCGCATGGCCTTCATCGTCGGCGGCATGGCCCTGATGGAGCGCTTTGACTGGGTCAGCTATGTGTTCGGACTTTTCCTGCTCGGCACCGGCATCGGCATGCTGCGAAAAAAGGACACCGATTTCGATCCCGGACAAAACTGGCTGATCCGCCACTTCCGCCGCTTCTATCCGGTCACCGAACGCTTCGAAGGACACCGGTTTTTCGTCATGCGCGACGGCCGCCGCTGGGCCACCCCCCTGTTCATCACCCTGCTGGCCATCGAGTCGTCGGACATTCTGTTCGCGATGGACTCGATTCCCGCCATATTCGCCATCACCCCCGACGCTTTCATCGTCTATACCTCGAACATCTTCGCCATGCTCGGCCTGCGATCGCTGTATTTCGTGGTCTCCGGGTTCATGCAAATGTTCCATGCCCTGCATTATGGATTCGCCTCGATCATCCTGATTCTCGGCGCAAAAATGATGGTGGCGGAATTCTTCGAGCTACCGATCTCCGTATCGCTGGTCATCATCGTCTTCATCCTGCTCGCTTGCATTATCATCTCGCTGTTGCGGCCGCGGAGGGCCGATCTGAAAATGCTGTTTAAGCGCACCGAACGCCTTGGCCTGATCCCGTTCCGCCGGCTGCTGATGATCGAGAACATCATCGACCTTGGGGAATTGAACATCCGCGATGTCATGCAGCACCGCCCCGGGGTAAAGACCGTGGACCTTTCTCTCGACTGGACGAACAACCTCCAGCGCATCCGTGAAACCCGCTACTCCCGCTATCCGCTCATCGATCCGGCGTTCGCCAAACCCATCGGCGTCCTGCACATCAAGGACCTGGCCCTGCGCGAAAACCCGGAGGCCGTGACCCCGAACGACTTGCGTGCCCTCGCCCGCCCGTTCATGGAGGTGCGCGAAGACACCGCCGCCGATGACCTGCTCGGGCGCTTCCAGCGCCGCTACGAGCAGATCGCCCTGGTGACCAACGCCGATGGCGCCTGGACCGGCCTCGTGACCATCGAGGACATCCTGGAGGAACTGGTGGGCAAGATCGGCGATGAGTACGACTCCGCCCGTTCCGGACAGTTTGTTTCACTCAGCGACTCCCTTGCCAGCGACCGCATTCTGCTGAACCTGGAGGCGTTGACCCTCACCGATGCCATCGACCAGATCGTCACCGCCATCCCCCAGGACCAGTGGCCCGCCCCCCGCGAGACCATCATCCGTGCCGCGCGCGCGCGCGAAAAAACCATGTCCACCTACCTCGGCCGCGGGCTCGCCATCCCGCACGCGCGCCTCGATGGCATCGACAAGCCGTGCCTCGCCTTCGCCCGTTCTCCCGACGGTATCCCCGTCGACCACGCCAACGACCGGGCCGACCTCATCTTCTTCCTGCTCACCCCGACCTCGATGGCCCGCCTGCAACCCCTGCTGCTCGCCGACCTCGTCGGCCTGTTCGAGAGTGAGTACGTCATCGAGCGCCTCCGCAAAGCCGAAAACCCCGACGACGTGCTCGAAGCCATCCGCGCCGGCCAACAAATCGCCCTCGACTGATCCCGCCCCCCGCACCGGACTTTGCCGTTGTCGCATGCCCCCCTGCGGTATATAACCCACCCACAACCTACTGCCGGGCCTGTAGCTCAGTTGGTCAGAGCAGGGGACTCATAATCCCTTGGTCGGGGGTTCAAATCCCTCCGGGCCCACCAAGAATACGATTAGGAGTGGGAT
>CALBHI010000516.1 GCA_937894535.1 uncultured Verrucomicrobiota bacterium | reverse complement strand
GAAATCCAAAATCCGAAATCCCCGATCAGATGACGAATTCCGCGTCGTCCGCGTTGGGGATGGCGCGTTTGGGTTCGAGGATCATGCCGGCGCCGAGGGTCAGGTTGGTCGCTTCGTCGATGATGACGAAACCGCCGGTGGCGCGGTTGCGGTTGTAGGGGTCGAAGACCATGGGGACGGTGGTCTTGAACTTCACGCGGCCGATTTCGTTCAGGCCGAGGGAGGTGGCGCCGAGGTCGGGTTCGAGGGTGTCGATGTTCACGCGGTGGAGGATGTCGGCGGGCATGCAGCGGGCGCTCTTGGTGCCGAGTTTGATGCCGTACTTCAAGCCTTTGCGCATGGGTTCGTCGTGCATCCAGCAGACCATGGCTTCGAACTCATTGGCGGTGTAGGGGACGTTGTCGGGTTTGACGATCATGTCGCCGCGGCTGATGTCGATGTCGTCGGCGAGTTGGAGGGTGACCGACTGCGGGGCGAAGGCTTCCTCGAGTTCGCCGTCGTGGGTGTGGATCTGGGTGATGGTGGAGGTCTTGCCGGAGGGGAGGATGGTGACCTTGTCGCCCTTGCGGAACACGCCGCCGGCGATCTGGCCGGCGAAACCGCGGAAGTCGTGGTATTCGTCCTTGTAGGGGCGGATCACGTACTGGACGGGGAAGCGGGGGTCGCGCAGGTTGCGGTCGTTGCCGATGTACACGTCCTCGAGGTGGCGGAGCAGCGGCGGGCCGTAGTACCAGGGCATCGCGTCGGATTTCTCGACGATGTTGTCGCCGTTCAGGGCGCTGACCGGGATGAAGGTGATGTCGCGGATGGCGAGGCCGGCGGCGAAGCTGGAGAAGTCCTCGCGGATGCGGTTGAAGATGTCCTCGGAGTAGGCGACGAGGTCCATCTTGTTGATACAGAGGACGAGGTGGGGGATGCGGAGCAGCGAGGCGATGTAGGCGTGGCGGCGGGTCTGCTGGATCACGCCCTGGCGGGCATCGACGAGGATGATGGCGAGGTTCGCGGTCGAGGCGCCGGTCACCATGTTGCGGGTGTACTGGACGTGGCCGGGGGTATCGGCGACGATGAACTTGCGTTTCGGGGTGGCGAAGTAGCGGTAGGCGACATCGATGGTGATGCCCTGTTCGCGTTCGGCGCGGAGGCCATCGGTCAGGTTGGCGAGGTTGATCTGGCCGTCGCCGGTGATGTCGGACGAGCGCTGGAGCGACTCGAGCTGGTCTTCCATGATCAGCTTGGTGTCGTAGAGCAGGCGGCCGATCAGGGTGCTTTTGCCGTCATCGACGGAGCCGGCGGTGGTGAAACGAAGCAGTTCGGTGTTTTCCATGGGGAGGGACTCGGGGTTCGGTGTTCGGGTCGCGTGCGGGATCAGAAGTATCCTTCGCGCTTGCGGTCTTCCATCGCGGTTTCCGAGCGCTTGTCATCGGCGCGGCTGCCGCGTTCGGTCACGCGGGCGGCGGCGATTTCGTTGATGATGTCGGCGACGGTCACGGCGGGTGATTCCACGCAGCCGGTGCAGGAGATGTCGCCGATGGTGCGGACGCGGACTTTCAGTACGTGCGAGGGTTCGTTCGGGCGTTTCGGCAGGAGGTCGCTGACCGGGAGCCACTGGTTGTCGCGGCGGATCACTTCGCGGTCGTGGCTGAAGTAGATGTTGGGAATTTCGAGGCGTTCGCGGTCGATGTATTCCCAGATGTCGAGTTCGGTCCAGTTGCTCAGCGGGAACACGCGCATGTGTTCGCCGGGGTTGATGCGGCCGTTGTAGAGGTTCCACAGTTCGGGGCGCTGGTTCTTGGGGTCCCACTGGCCGAAGGCATCGCGGAACGAAAACACGCGTTCCTTCGCGCGGGCCTTTTCCTCGTCGCGGCGGGCACCGCCGAGGGCGCAGTCGAATTTGAACTCCTCGATGGCGGCGAGCAGGGTCGGGGTTTGCAGGCGGTTGCGGCTGGTTTCGCCGGGGGTCTGGCGGGCGATGCCCTTGGCCAAGGCGTCCTCGACGGTGCGGACGATCAACTTCTCGCCGAGTTCGGCGGCGCGTTTGTCGCGGAACTCGATCAGTTCGGGAAAGTTGTGGCCGGTGTCGATGTGCATCAACGGGAACGGGAACTTCGCCGGACGGAACGCCTTTTCGGCGATGCGCAACATGCAGATCGAATCTTTGCCGCCGGAGAACAGCAGCACGGGGCGTTCAAACTCCGCGGCCACTTCCCGCATGATGTGAATCGATTCCGCCTCGAGCACATCGAGGTGGGATAGGGTGTGTGCTTTCATAAACCTTCCTGTCAAAACAACCTGTATGTCATAGCAAACGGGAAATTTCAAACTGTTAAAACGTTCGCCCGCCCGGGATTAGATCGACGGATTAAAGGCGCGCATGCCGGGGTGGAGGCCGCATTCCTTGTGTTCGGGGTTTTCCCACCACCAGCGGCCGGCCCGTTGGTCTTCGCCGGGTTGGATGGCCCGGGTGCAGGGGGCGCAACCGATCGACGTGTAACCCAGGTCGTAGAGCCGGTTGTAGGGGATGCGGTGTTCGTGAACGAAGGCCCACAATTGTTCCAACGTCCAGTCCACCAACGGGTTGATCTTGACGATGCCGCCGTTGGCGGCGTCGATCTCCACGGCCTGGAGGTCCGACCGGGTCACGCTTTGTTCGCGGCGCAGGCCGGTGATCCACGCGTCGAGGCCGGACAAAGCGCGGCGCAGCGGTTCGACTTTGCGGATACCGCAGCATTCCTTGCGGTTTTCAATGCTGTCGCGGAACGAAAACAGGCCCTTTTCGCGTTCGAGGGTCTCCACGGCGGTGCGCTCGGGGAAGTACCACTGGATCGTCAGGCCGTAGCGCCGGCGCAGGGCTTCGGCGCACTCATAGGTTTCCGGATTCAGTCGGCCGGTATCCAGCGCAAACACCACGGCGTCCTTGCGCTGCTCGATCAACAGGTGGGTCACCACCGCGTCCTCCAGGCTGAAGCTGGAAGCCAGGGCGATGCGCGGGTGCCAGAGTTCGAGGGCTTTGGCCAGCACGGCGCGGGGGTCATGCTGGTCCACCAATGCCCATACGGACGGATCGATGCGCTGGTTGGTCTGGTTCATACACGACTATATCTATCAAAATGATAGGGATTGCAACGGTAAAGTGCGTGTGTGGATCAGCGGGCGGGATTGCCGGAAAGGGTGGCGCGGGGGCGGAGTGGGTGGTAGCGTAGGGCGCGATGCCACTGACCACCGGAACAAAAAAGCGGATGTCGCTGCGGGATATCCTGATCAACCTCGCGGCGTTTGTGATCATTGTCGCGGGGATGAAGGCAGCGTCGTCGCTGGTGGTCTTGCTTTTGTTGTCGATCTTTATTGTCGTCTTGGTCGGACCCATGTTTCTGGCCATGCAGCGCCGGGGAATTTCATCGTGGGCGGCGATGCTGGTGTTGGTGGTGGGGTTAACCGTTGTGGTGTCAGTGGGGGTGCATGCCTTGCGGATTTCGCTGGAGGACATTGCCCGCCAATTGCCGCGTTACCAGGAGAATTTGCAACAGCAGGTGGGTGCGGTGCTGGTGTGGCTGGAAGGGCACGGGGTGGAGATGCCGGAGCAGGGTATCCGCCAGACCATCGCCGAAAAATCCACGGTGCGCATGATCGGCGACGGCATTACGGCGGTGACCCACGTGCTGGGCCGGGCGTTTGTGGTGTTGTTGATCGCGATTTTTATTCTTCTCGAAGCGGCCATCCTGCCGAAGAAGTTGCGGAGCCTGCCCGGGCTGGCCGAGGAGTCGTTCGAGCGGCTGACCCTGGTGATCGACAATGTCCGGAAGTACATGGGCATGAAGACGGTGATGAGTGTGCTGACGGGTGGTTTGGTCGGCGGATTTGCCTGGGTGTGCGGGGTGGACAATCCGGTGTTGCTGGGGGTGTTGGCGTTTGCGATGAACTTCATTCCGAACATCGGGTCGATCCTGGCCGCAGCGCCGGGAATCCTGCTGGCGTTTATCGAGTTCGGGTTGGGGCGGGCGATCGTCGTGGCGGTGGGGTACCTGGTGATCAATGTCGGGGTCAGCAACGGCATCGAGCCGCGTTACATGGGCCGCGGGCTCGGATTGTCGCCGATGGTGATCGTGATCACGCTGATTTTCTGGGCGTGGGTGCTGGGTCCGCTGGGCATGCTATTGGCGGTGCCGCTGACCATGGCGCTGAAGGTGGCGCTGGAGAGTTTGCCGGAGACGCGCGGGTTGGCCTTGTTGATGGGCTCGCACGCGGAGGTCCCCGAACCCGACCAAAACGAATCCCCGCGCCCTTCGGGATAGACGAAGACCTCCCGCCGGTCACGGCAGCGACGAGGGCTCAGATCGTGAAGTTCGTGGCCTGGGCTTCGGAGCGGTTGCGTTCGCGGTCGATCAGCATGCCGAAATCGGTTTGATCGTACACGCCGGCCAGGGCGCGTTCGGCCTCATGCCATACCGGGGTGAAGACATCGGGCACATCGTTGGTCGCCTCGCTGGATTCAGCCTTGTTCACCGCGACCAGTGGCCCTTCAAACAACCGGATGACCTCGCCCATGGAAATCTGGTGCGGTTCGCGCGCCAGTTGGTAGCCGCCTTCCTTCCCGCGCGCCGAGTTGGCCAGGCCGGCCTGCTTGAGCTGGCGCAGGATCGCTTCCAGAAAACGGACCGGGATCCGCTGGGCCTCGGCGATCTGGCCGATGGTGATCGGGCCTTGCCGTTGGCGCAGGCTGAGTTCAAGCATCGCTTTCAGGGCGTACAGGCAGCGGTTCGAGATCATGGTGCGATCCTACCAGTGCGGAGGCGGGGGAACAAGCAAACAGGGCGGGGCGGTCGGGTCACGGGGCGATGCGGATGCGGTAGAACCGGGAGTCCGCGGCGGTGTTGGTGTCGGTGATCGATTGGCTTTGGCCGTTGCCGTTGGTTTGGTGGAGCAGCGTCCAGGGGCCGGCGGGTCCGAGATCGCTGACCTCGATCCGGCAGGCCAGACCGGTCGGACTGTTCCACTGCACGGTGCGGTTCTGGTCGGGCCCTGTGGTGACGGAGGTGCGCAGGATCTCGATGGAGGCGTAGACCAGTTGGTCATAGCGCGGCAGGTTGGTGCCGGTGTAGGTGACGGGCACGGCGTTAAGGGGCGGGGCATTGCTGCCGCTGAGATCGACGATCCCGTAGCCGTTCGAGCGGGTGTTCAGGGCGGTGAGGAGGTCCGCGCCTTGCACGATCCGGCCGAACACGGTGAAGCCGCCGTTCTGGGCATCGAGGATGGCGCTGTTGTCGCCGAGGTTGATGAACCAGGTGTTGGCGGCGGAGTTCGTGCTGAACGCACTTTTGGCCATGGCCAGGGTGCCGAAGGTGTTGCTGAGGCGCGCGCCGACCGCGAACTCGTTCGGGATGAGGCCGAGGTTGTTGCCGGAGAAATTTACCGCAGGATTGGTCGAGGCGGGATCATCCACGCTGATGTTGCCGCCTTGCACGACGAAGCCCGGTTCCAGGCGGTACAACGGGCGGTTGGTATAGTAGCCGAGGTTCGCGAGTTGGATAAACGTTCTGACCGTGCGTGGTTTGTCGGCGTCGAAGAGTTCGAACGCCAGATCGCCAAGCGAGGTGCGGAAGATCGCCAGCGTGTTGGCCGGGGCGAGGCTGGCCAGGAAGACAAAAAAACTTCCAAGGATTGGAAAGATGAGCCGGGTCATGTTCCAATCCTTGGAAGTATGGACGGGCCGAACCGTTGCTTACGCGCCGATACCCTGGAAGAGCACGGTCGACAGGTACCGTTCGCCGGCGTCGGGCAGCACGACCACGATGGTCTTGCCGGCGTAGGCCGGGTCGTTGGCCAGTTTCACCGCGACATGCGCCGCGGCGCCGCAGGAGATGCCGACGAGGATGCCTTCCTCGGTGGCGAGGCGGCGGGCCATGTCGACGGCTTCCTCGCTCGAGACCTGCTCGACCTTGTCGACGATGCTCAGGTCGAGGGTGTCGGGGATGAAGCCGGCGCCGATGCCCTGGATCTTGTGCGGACCGGGCTTGAGTTCCTGGCCGGCGCGTTTCTGGGTGATGACCGGGCTTTCCTTCGGTTCGACCGCGACCGATTCGATCTTCTTGCCCTTGGTGTTCTTGATGTAGCGGGAGACGCCGGTGATGGTGCCTCCGGTGCCGACGCCCGAGACCAGCACGTCGATCGCGCCGTCGGTGTCGTCCCAGATTTCCGGGCCGGTGGTTTTCTCGTGGATGGCCGGGTTGGCCGGGTTCTTGAACTGCTGGGGCATGAAGTACTTCGCAGTGTCGCTGTTGGCGATTTCCTCGGCCTTCTTGATCGCGCCCTTCATGCCCTCGGTGCCGGGGGTCAGGACGAGGTTGGCGCCGAAGGCGGCGAGCACGCGGCGGCGTTCGATGCTCATCGTCTCGGGCATGGTGAGGGTCAGCTTGTAGCCGCGGGCGGCGGCGGTGAAGGCGAGGGCAATGCCGGTGTTGCCGGAGGTCGGTTCCACGATTTCGGTGCCGGGTTTCAACAGGCCGCGCTTCTCGGCATCCCAGATCATGGCCGCTCCGATACGGCATTTCACCGAGTAGGCCGGGTTGCGGCCTTCGATCTTGGCCAGCACGCGGGCCTTCGCGCCCTTGGTCACATGGTTCAGCTGCACCAGCGGGGTGCCGCCGATGGCCTGCGAATTGTCAGCGAATATCTTGCTCATCTCGATCTCCTTATCGTGGTTTCGTATGGTGGCGTAAAAATGAAATAAATCAAGGTTTTCGGGGAAACGGTCGTGTCGTCAACTGCCGTTGGATACATCGGTTCAGACGGGGGAGGCAAGTTGAATCGGCGTCGCCAGCTCCCGTTGGCGGCGTTCCTGCACGGCGTCGAGGTCGACGTCGGACAGGAATTCGCGGACAAACGGCGTGGCCGGGCGGGTGCACACCTCCTCGGGGGTTCCGATCTGTTCGATGCCGCCGTTGTTCATGACGACGATCACATCGGCCACCTCCAGGGCCTCCTCGACGTCGTGGGTGACGAACACGCTGGTGACGTGGATCTCGTCGTGGAGGCGGCGCAGCCAGCGGCGCAATTCCTTGCGGACCTTGGCATCGAGCGCGCCGAACGGTTCGTCGAGCAGCAGTACCTTCGGTTCAACGGCGAGGGCGCGGGCGAGGGCGACGCGCTGGCGCTGGCCGCCGGAAAGTTGCGAGGGGTAGCGGGTGGCCAGCCAGTCGAGCTGCACGAGTTTGAGCAGGCTGAATACACGGTCGCGGATGTCGGCCTTCGATGGACGGTCGCGGCGCGGCTTGACGGTCAGGCCGAAGGCGATGTTGTCGAACACCGTCATGTGCCGGAACAACGCGTAGTGCTGAAAGACAAAACCGACGCGCCGGTCCTTGGCGTTGCGGTGCGTGGCGTCCTCGCCGTCGAAGTAGATCGATCCGCCGTCGGCCGCCTCGAGGCCTGAGATGATGCGGAGCAGCGTGGTCTTGCCCGAGCCGGAGGGGCCGAGCAGGGCGACCAGTTGCCCGGACGGGAAGTCGATCGACACGTTGTTGAGGGCGACAAACGACCCGAAGGTCTTGGTGATGTTCTTGGCTTGGATGCTCATGCGGGGTGTTCTCCGGGTTCGGGGCGGGGCGCCGCGTCGCGGTGGGCCTTCCATTCGATGATGTTCTTGATGACGAGGGTCAGCAGGGCCAGCGCGGCGAGCAGCGAGGCAACCGCGAAGGCGGCGACGAAGTTGTATTCGTTGTAGAGGATCTCGACGTGCAGCGGCATGGTGTTGGTCAGGCCGCGGATGTGGCCGGACACGACCGACACCGCGCCGAATTCGCCCATCGCGCGGGCGTTGCAGAGGATCACCCCATAGAGCAGGCCCCATTTGATGTTGGGCAGGGTGACCCGGAAAAAGGTTTGCCACCCGTTCGCGCCGAGCACCATGGCCGACTCCTCCTCGTCGGTGCCCTGCGACTCCATCAGCGGGATCAGCTCGCGGGCCACAAAGGGGAAGGTCACGAAGATGGTGGCCAGCACAATGCCCGGCACGGCGAAGATGATCTGGATATCGCGCTCCTGCAGCCACGGGCCCATCCACCCGTGCGCACCGAATAGCAACACGTAGATCAGCCCGGAGATCACCGGTGAAACCGCGAACGGCAGGTCGATCAACGTGATCAGCAGGTTTTTGCCGCGGAACTGGAACTTGGCGATGGCCCACGCTGCGGAGACGCCGAACACCAGATTCAACGGGACGGCGATGGCCGCGGTCAGCAGGGTCAGTTTGATCGCGGCGATCGCATCGGGATCGATCAGCGCCGCGCCGTAGGCGGCCATGCCCTTGCGCAGCGCCTCGCTGAACACCGCGGCGAGCGGCACCACCAGCACCAGGCCGAGGAACAGCAGGGCGATGACGATAAGCAGGAGGCGCACGGGCAGGGGTTCCGTGACGGCCAGGCGGCGGTGGCCGCTGGCGTGGTGGATGCGTGAAATGGTTCCGGCCATGGTGGGGTTCCTTTAGCGGCGGGCGCTCCAGGCTTGGAGCAGGTTGATGCCGAGGAGCAGAGCGAACGAGGTCACCAGCATCACCACCGCGATGGCGGTGGCCCCGGCGTAGTCGTACTGCTCCAGTTTGGTGATGATCATCAGCGGGGTGATCTCGGTCCTCATCGGCATGTTGCCGGAGATAAACACGACCGAGCCGTACTCGCCGAGTGCGCGGGCGAAGGCCATGGCGATGCCGGTGAGCAGCGCGGGAAACACGGTGGGCAGGATCACCCGGAAAAACGTCTGCAGGCGGTTGGCCCCAAGGCTTGCCGCCGCCTCCTCGATCTCCGCCTCGAGGTCCTCCAGCACCGGCTGAATCGTGCGCACGACAAAAGGCAGACCGATGAAGATCAGCGCCAGCAACACGCCCAGCGGCGTGAACGCGACCTTGATGCCGTGCGGTTCGAGCAGGGAGCCGATCCATCCGTTTTTCGCATATACCGCGGTCAAGGCGATACCGGCCACCGCGGTGGGCAATGCGAAGGGAAGATCGACCAGCGCATCGACGATTTTCTTGCCGGGGAACGAGTAGCGCACCAGCACCCAGGCCACGATGAAGCCGAAGACGCCGTTGATCAGCGCGGCGAGGGTGGACGCGCCGAAGCTGAGCTTGTACGAGGCCACCACGCGCGGGCTCGATACGGTCTCCCAGAACTCCGGCCCGGTCAGATTCGCCGAGCGGAGGAAGGTTGCGGACAGCGGGATCAGCACGATCACG
>CALBHI010000515.1 GCA_937894535.1 uncultured Verrucomicrobiota bacterium | reverse complement strand
CGTATTCCTCACCCGCGGCGGGTTCGGAATCCGGTGAGGCGTGACGTTCGACCAATAAGCCCCTTGACTACACACAAACAGTTGTGTGATTGTCTGTGTGGAAAGGATGTGGCATTATGGCAACAAATCTCCAGATTGACGACACGCTGATTGCAAAAGCGGCCAAGGTCGGTGGTCATCGTACCAAGAAGGCAGCGGTTACGCAGGCGCTGGTTGAGTACATTCAGCACCATCAGCAGCAAAAGATTACGACATTATTTGGCAAGGTGGATTATCGCCCTGACTATAACTACAAGAAGCAGCGGGCGGTTTCGTGAAGATTCTTGTCGATACGAGCGTTTGGTCTGCGGTTTTAAGAAGGGGTGATGAACAGAGTCAAGGCGTCAAGAAGTTGCTGGCCGAGTTGATTGCCGGGAATCTCGTCCAAATCATTGGGCCAATACGCCAGGAAATCCTCTCGGGGATCCGTGAAGAGGCCCAATTTGATGCTCTGAAATCGCATCTTGCCGCATTCCCGGATATTCCTATTTCCTCTGAAGATTATGTAACAGCGGCTGAACTCTTCAACCAATGTCGCCGTAAAGGTATACAGGGGTCGAACACGGATTATCTCATCTGCGCTGTCGCGGTACGAAATCGGATGCAAATATTAACACTGGACAATGACTTTAAAGAATTCAGGAAAGTGTTACCCATCGATCTGTACGAATAATAAAGGTCGAACATGTGCCGCCAAGGCAGGCTTCGCCGCCCTGCGACTTGTCGTTCGATCTTTGAAGACCTTGACCGCCGGATAATGTGACACTATAGTGGCACTCGTGAAAACGGAACTTGTAACTACATTAAAGCGTCAAGCAACCCGTCTCATCGCCGAACTCCAGGAGAGTCGTGATCCTGTGCTCATTACGGAACATGGCCGGCCTGCGGCTTATCTCGTGGATGTAGAGAGCTACGAACTTCAACAAAAGCGGATGCGCATTCTTGAGGGTATTGCGCGAGGCGAGCAGGCAATCCGGGACGGACGAACCCTCACCCAAGAGCAAGCCCGCAAAAGGATGCGGCGATGGCTCGCTTGATTTGGACGGAACCGGCACTCACTGATCTTGAGGTGATCGCTGAGTACATAGCTCTCGACAATCCGGATGCCGCCAATGCTTTAGTCAGAAAAGTGTTTGATACGGTGGAACGACTCGTTCACTTTCCCAATTCCGGATCAAAGCCGCCCGAAATTAAACGCCTACCCTACCGACAGGTCCTTGTATCGCCTTGTCGGATATTTTACCGCAACGCGGCGGACAATATCTATATCGTTTTGGTGATGCGGGGAGAGCAAGATTTGAATATCGCACAGTTGACTACGAGGGGATAATAGATCGAACATGTGCCTGCAGTGCAGCCTCGAAGAATCGGCGTACGCCGGCTGGTCGTTCCCGAGGTATTCCCACGGCATTCCGACGGTCACCATCGCAAGCGCACGCACGCCAGCGCATGATCCGGTATGCTGGCCCGAACCATGGCCTCAGCGGTTAGGTTCGTGCCTGAATACCGCGTTTCGTCAACATTCCGTTGTGCAGAGATAGTCGGGTTAGGGTCCGTGCCGCGGTGTGTGCCGGTTTCGTCACCGGGCCCGGCCACCGGAAAGGCATGCTATGTCCCCATGTCCGCTGTCCCCATGTCCGTTGCATCTTGCCGTGGTGACGGCTTGTGGTGCCGGGCTTGAACCGGTACCTTTGCGTCGTGGTCAGGTTGTGAAGGGAGGGCCAAGGATGAACAACGTGTTCCGTTTATGGATGGTGGTCGGTCTATGGGCCGGTGTTGTTTCGGCGCAGGAACTGCGCACGTTGAAACCACCACTGCTGCGCGGGATACCCTGGACCATCCAACGGCCGGCCCAGCCGGTCGACGTCGTCAATGCGGGCATGACCACCGTGCTCACCATCAACGACGGAGGCTTCCAACTGGTTCGCACGGACGTCCGCCATACCAATACGTGGGTCACCGCCGACAACCTCCGGTACGATCAGTCCGCCGTGTTGATGACGGATGTGACGACGATCACCATCGGCAGCCCGGATGACCCGGAATACATCGTGATCACGAACGTGATCACCACCCTGCGGGAAAACGAAACCATCACGTTCCCCAACCGCACCTACGTGATCGCAGCCCTGTCCTCGACGACCTCCAACGGGGTACTTGGCCAGATGCAGTTCAGCGCCGTGAAATACCTGTACGGAACCCGGCTCGCCCAACCGCTGACGCTCAACCAGTTCGATCGCCTGAAGGATTGGCTCGGCATCGAGTAAGGCTTCGCCATTGCCGCAGCGGCATCGCCCGGGAAGGCAACCTGACGGTTACCATCGGCAGGTTCATACGCGCCAACGAATTAGCTACTATTTTGCTCCCGGACTGGGCCTTAGCGGCTGTTTTTGGGGCTGAAAGGCGGGTTTAAATGGCGTTCCGCTGCGCGGGAGTTATTCGACGGGGAAGTGGACAACGGTTACCGGTGTTTCGCCGGGGTTGGTTTCCGGTGCTTTTTCGTAGATCTCAAAGGGGGCATGCTTTTTCGAGCGCTGGAAGACCTTGGCCTGGGCGCGGGCGAATCCGGCGGTCCACGCGTCGGCGAGGTACGCAAAATCGCCGGTGTGCCGGATGGCATAGGTGCGCAGCGGCGGGCGTTCGGCGAGGGCGAATCCATCCGGCAGCGTGCCCGGCGCGGAGGCCACTGGCACGCAGGCGCTGTAACGGGCGCGGCCGCGGGTGAGGTCCCATTCGTGGTAGATGGAAAACAGCGGGCCGGACGGATTCACACCGGACTGCTTGCACCCGTCGATGAGGCGCGCGAACGACTGCTGCATCGAGGGACCGATGTCCCGGGTGGCACAGGCGGCCGAGATATGAACGTACCGGGTGGCGGGCGTTTCGGTGGTGCCGGTGAACGCCAGAGTGGCCGGGACCTTTCCCTGTTCGATCACCGCGGCGAGCCGGCGCAGGCCGCGTTCGAAATCCATGCCCAGCATGGCGGTCAGCATCGGCTTCATCCAGAAGAGGAAAAACGGCAGCGCGCCTTCGACGGTCCAGGTGACCTCCGTGCCGCCGTCGGCCGGGGTCAGGCGGAACCCGGTGCTGGAACGGCTTTTGAACGGGCGCACGAAGGCAAGATCGTAGTCGATGCGCGAAGGGCGTTGTTCACCCACGACGGTGATCGAACCCGCGCCGACCACCCGGCCATCCCAGCCGTAACGGTTTCCGTCCGCCGCGAAATCAAGCCGGGCATCCGGTTCACACACGAGCCACGGCGACCACTCGGGCCAGCGACGGATATTGCGGAGCAGGTCGAAGACCACCTCCGGGGCAGCATGGATGCGGAGCGAACGATGCACGGTATAGGCAGGCATACAGCGACCTCCATGTTTCAAGGCGGATCAACCAAGGCCACCCTATTCTCCCGGCGGAGCGATTTCCAGAAAAAAGCCGGAGCGCACCAGGGCCCGGACCGGGGGATGAACAACCGACAGGGAGGTGCGATCCACTGTGGGATTGCCAACGATGACCGGCTGAAGGATCTTAACCCCACAACGTGCAAACCGGAGGCTCCGAGGGGTTATCCATGAAGAACCATGTACAACTGATGGCGGACTACAATGCGTGGGCGAACGGGCGGCTGTACCGGATGGCGGCGGCGTTGCCGGATCCATTGTACCGCAAGGACGTCGGCATCTACTTCAAGAGTCTGCACGGCACCTTGAACCACCTGCTGGTGACC
>CALBHI010000514.1 GCA_937894535.1 uncultured Verrucomicrobiota bacterium | reverse complement strand
GTTCTGCTCGTAGTTGTGCAGCCCCAAGCCGATTTGCTTCATGTTGTTGGTGCACTGGGCACGACGCGCGGCCTCGCGGGCACTCTGGACCGCCGGGAGCAGAAGGGCGATGAGGACGCCGATGATGGCGATCACCACCAGAAGCTCGACCAAGGTGAAGCCATGGTTGCGGCTCCACGTGGTCACCGGACGATGTGCGCGCTGAAGTAGTTTCATGTGGTTTATTCCGGTTGGTCGATGAACAGGCGCCACTGGCGACCGTTCGGCGGGGCCGAACCTTCGCTGTCCCATGTGGTTCCACCACCACCGACGGGTCCGTTATTAAAGACAAAGTTCACGCTAAGCAAGGCATTTGTCGGCACGGTGACGGCCACTTCCCAGATGTTGGTATTGCCGGGCGTGTTCGTCATGGTGCGGTTCGCCGCACTGAACCATTGCTCGTCAAAGCCCAGGTAGGCATTCACGTTGGTTGCCGCCGCCAGCGGTCCACCATTCGCATTGTAGGTAATGGTGAGCAGCTCGCCGTTGGTTGGATTCGGATTCGAGTAGCTGGCGCGGAGGTCGCCGATGTAGGCGAAGAAGTCGTTGCCGCCTCCGCCCATGCCGTCCCAGAAGGAACCGGCGAGGTTGCGGGGCTTGAACTTGATTTCGGTGTTCGCAAAGGTGCTCGTGGTCGCGTTCAGCTCGTACAGCCATACGCCGTCGCCGATGAAGGTCATCGGGACCGGGTTCCACGAGGTCCAGTTGCCGGCAATCTGGACGTTGCGGTCGCCGGTCAGTCCGCGGCTGTGCTGGGTGTAGTAGATCCGCAGGGTGGCCCCGGTGGCCGGGATCGGATACGGGTCGAGCACGACACCGGAGAAGGGTTTCGGGGGACCGGCGAAGGCACGGTAGTGTTCCACGCCGGTGGCGTTGGCGATGTTGGCCTGCCAGACGCCGGCCACCACCGTGGTGGAGGCACGGGTGCCGTAGTTGAGCCAGCCCTGGATCAGGTTGGTGGAGATCTCGATGCCGTGTTGCAGCTCCGTGATCTGGTTGGTGAAGGTGGCGCGGGCGGTCGTGCCGGACGGGCTGACGGCCACCACGGACGGAGCGTTGGAAGGCGGAGGAAGCGGCAGCGCCGGGTCATCCCAGACAAACGGTTCGAGCACGATGTTCGTGGCCGAGGCGCTTTCGATGTAGTACTCGATGTCGCTGTTCGGGCTATCGAGCGCGGTACCCGAACCTTCGCTGTACACGAAGAACTTGTACTTGAAGCTGCGCGGGCTGCGGCGGTCGATCCAGCCCGAACCGAAGTAGGGCGGGGTGAAATCGTTGCCGCCGACCAGCGAGTTCGGGAAGTCGGGTTCGGTGATGGCATCCACACCATTGGTGGAGAACGACCAGCGGCGCGAGTAGATGCCGTCGTTGGCAGCGAGGTCACCCAGCGTTCCGTCGTCCACGAGATCGATGCCGCCTTCGACCCAGCCCTGGTTGCCGGCGAAGTCATCAATCTGCGACGAGGTGAAGTTGAAGCCGCGCAGCGGATCGGTGCCTTGGACGAGCACCCGGGTCACGCCCTGCAGGTTGCGCTCGGAGAGGTCCAATTGGAACAGGATCGTGGTGCGCTGGCGCACGCCGGCGTCGCCGCGGCGGGCATCGGTATACACGGCGTTGTAGCCGGCGTTGGTGCTCGGATTGCGGAACGGGGCGGCGACCGCGCCGAGCCAGTCGGTTACCACCAGCGAGGTGATGCCGTTGGTGGGCAGGGTCAACTGGCGGGCCACATCGGCGTAGTTATCGAGTCGGATGGCCTCGTAGTTGTTGGTGCCGGTGGCCAGGCCACCCTGCGACAACACGCCGGAGTACTTGTAGAAAATCTTGGTGGCCGTGCCGGGCGGGAAGGTCACATCGCGGTAATGCTGGGTCGCATTCAACACGGACAACGGGGAGGTGCGCACCGGCGGATATCCGAACTCAAGCGGGGCGACGCTGCCGTTGATGAAGAAATTGGTGGCGCGCGGATTTGCGGAGGCGAGGCCGAAACCGCTGTTGACGTGCAGCACAAAGCGGACGGTGATCGATGTTTCGATACCGGACACGCTCGGATCAAGGCAGAGGTAGGTGGTCTTGAAGTTGCCGGTGGCATCCTCCACACCGGCGGCTTGCACCTTGACGAGGGTACCGGCGGCGGGCAGCGGCGAGGACAGGGACAGCAGGACGGCGTCGGACTGGACGAGGGTCGCGGAGACCGGGTTGGCTCCATCGATCAGCCAGTTGGCGGTGTTGGTGGCCAGCGCGGCGACCACATCCTCGTTGAACCAGGCGAACACTTCCTGCTTGGCTTGCACGCCGGAGACATATTTCAGGTACGGGGCGTTCACATCCCCCACCCCGAGGTCGGGCAAGCCGTCGTTGTCGCCGTCGACGGTGATGTCGATGTAATCGGTGGTGGTCCAGATGCCGTTGACAAGGCTTGAACCGGGGCTGGTTTGGGGCGGGATGATGCCATCGGAGCTGAACGCCGAGGTGGGATCGTTGTTGTGCAACACGGCGAACACGCGCAACGCGGCGCCTTGCGGCACGACTTCGCCCGGCTGCACGGTGCCGAAGAGGTCGTTGGTGTAGAGGACGGACCAGGGGATGCGGGCCTCGATGCCTTTCAGCGGGCAATCGCTGGCATCGGCCAGCACGACCATATCCACCGGAGTGCTCTGCGGTTGGCTGCCGTTGCCGTTGTCAAACAGGGACTTTACGTTGTTGGTATCGGGCTCGGCGAATCCGTTGTATTCGACCCGCATGATGTTGTTGAAGAAACCTTCCGAGGCGATCTGGTAGTCGAGGCCGAAATCAGCAGGGTTGGCGGCTTCCCAACCCACATCGTTGAAACGGACATAATTGGGGCGCTGCGCTTCGGTGCCCGACCAATTCGTCGTTGTATTTGCGCCCGTGCCGTTGCCGGGATCCACATCGATCATGATGGTCAACTTGTCGTTGACCTCGCGGCCCTGCAGGGCGAAATACACGTAGTTGCTATCCCAGGTGACGAACAGGTTGGTGATCACGTTGCCGGAGCCGAAGTTGTTGCTGGTATTCGGGTTCACGCCGACCAGTTCGACATCGTCGTATTCGATCGGACGTCCATCGAGGATCGCCGTGTTCGGCGGCGCGGCCAAGGACAAGGCGGCGGAAAACAGCAGGGAAACGATTGCCAAGGTAAACGTGCGAATGCGCATGGTGAAGCCCTCTACTTAATGAATTCCAAACCTAATCAACACCGACGGCAAAAGCACGATTTTTTTTGCCGCGTGGTGAAAAAAGGTGCCTTATGTCCAGTATACCGGATTGTTCCGAATTTGTTTAACCCCTTCCGGGCAGGGGTACGGCGGGATCAGGGCACAAAAAAAGCGCCCTCCTTGCGGAGGACGCTTTTTATCAATCATCCGAGTATCGTGCGATTAGGCGCGACGACGACGGACGATGCCCAGCGTGGCCATGCCAACGCCGAGGAGGGCCAGGGTGCCCGGCTCCGGAACCACGGTGAAAGTGGCAACGAAGTTGGCACCGCCGTTGTTGCTGAAGCGGTCGCCTTCGTTGGTGAACGCGCGGAAGAAGACTTCCAGCGAGTACGAACCAGCGCTCAGCGAGGCCAGGATGTTCGGGGTCGAAGCGGGCGCGCCCCAGTTCTGGTCGCCGCCACCGGAAGCCGTGTTACCGGCCAAGCTGGTGAACGGAGCATCAGAGGAGAAGCCCAGCGCCACGACGTTGAACGTGCCACCCGGCGCACCGGACCACACGCGCCACTGGTATTCAGCACCGGTGACATCGCTGGCGCCATTCTTGAACGTCTGCACTTCGCCGTCGGCGATGTTCAGGGTGTCACCAATGTTGAAGGTACCGAGATCGGCACCGTCCAGGTTGGTCACGTCCGTAGCACCCCACTCGGCACCGCCATAAACGGTGGAACCGATCTGCACATAGCTACCGAAAATATCGGTAGCAGCCTGAGCGGTACCGACCGCCAAGCCAATCGCCGTCATTGCGGCGAGAATTTTCGTCATCTTCATTCTATTTACTCTCCTACGTACTGCGGTTAGCTAACACAGCTGAGACCCCCGGCAGCACCCACTGCCGAAGGTTGTATACGTGCATAAAAATGCGCGTTGACAGCATAAATCGTCAACACAAATCGAATGAAACCGGAAAAGCGCTTTAACGCACAATAAACCTGATCGACATAGCTGGGGCGGGTTTTCTGGCTCGACGATGGTCGCCCGAATCGGCAATTCCCCGATCCCGGCCTGCGCGGGTTTCAGCGATCCGGCGTGATGCGGTCCAGCACGGCCTTTACATCAAGGTCCGCCTGGTCCTCATCCAGCAGGTCAGCCACCTGTTCACGCGCCTGCTGGCTTCGGCCTTGCCGGCTGAGGGCCAGCGCGTAATGGGCACGGAAGAGCGGAATATCGGAGGGGATTTGGGCGATGGCGGTCTGCAACTGGCGCTCGGCTTCCGGCCATTGCTCCAATCCGTTCAGGATGATGCCCCGCGTGCCGAGGAAGGAGGGATTGCCGGGTTGGCGTGCGAGGGCCTGGTCGATCAGGCGCAGGGCCTCCCCGTGTTGTCCTTGAACGGCCAGCACCCAGCTCAGACCATACGAGGCTTCGCCGGCCGTGTCGCGGGGCAATGCGCGCCGCAAGGCCGTCTCGGCGAGGTCGAGGCGACCGTTCTTCTGGTGGATGCCGGACAACAGGTAATTGCCGAATGGGTGGGCGGAGTCGAGGGCGAGTAATTGATCGAGAGCCAGCTTGGCGGTGGCTTCTCGGCCTTCCATCAGCTCAAGGCGGATGTATTTTTCCAGGGCGTCGGTATTGCCGGGTTGAATGCGGCGGGCCTGGGTGAGGCATTCGCGGGCCTTGATGAGATCGCGGTTGCGCAGGGCCCATTCGTAGAGCGCCATTTGGCCGGCGTAGTAGTTGGGCATCTGGTCGAGCACCCGTACGGCGCGGGCCAACGCGGCCTGGTCACCGATCCGGGCAGCGGCCCACATGGTGCCGACGGCCGCCGGCCCGGCCACGGTATCGCGATCGAGGTGACGACCGAAACGCTGCACGGCCTCGGCATGGTTGTTCATGGCCAGCATGAGGAAGCCGAGTTCGACCTCGATCAGTTCCGGTGCCAGCCCCATGTCGGCGAGGCGGGCGAAGGAGGCGGCCGCTTCGTTGGTTTGGCGAAGCACCGTCTGGCTGCGGGCCAGACCGAGCCAGGCCGCGGTGTTGGCGGGATCGTTTTCGGCGACGGCGCGGAAGGCCTCGAGGCTGGCGGGTATCTGTCCACCTTCATAGAGCGCCTGGGCGAGCAGGATTTCCGAACCATGGCCGCCAGGCAGATCGGTCACGGCCCGGCGCAGGGTTTCAATACCGGATTCGGTCATGCCCGCCTGCATCAGGGCAACGCCTTCCTGGAGGAACAACACGTTGTTGCGCAGGTGGCCGTACAGCATGGTCAACACGCGCGGCTGGGCCGGGATGGATTGTTCGCGCATGATCCGCTCGAATTTCTCGCGGAGGGCCGTTGCCTCGTCGTCACGGCCTTCGGTCCGGGCAAGATCCGCGAGGTTGATCAGGGCGCTGACCTGGTCGGGTTGGAACGCAAGGGCGGCTTCGTAGGCGGAACGCGCCTCGGCGAGGCGGTCGAGGCCGGCCAGGGTATAGCCAAGGTTGTTGGCGAATACGGAAAGTTGGCGCGACAGCAGTCGGTAGGCTTCACGCAGCAGTTCCGGACGGGGCGCGCCGTGGCGGAAGTCGCCGAGGTTTTTCTCCACGTAGGCGATCGCTTGCTGCAGCAGACGATCGCGTTCCTCCGCGGAAAGGGAGGCCGGGTCGTACCCGGCATAGAATCCCTGCACGGGCAACCAGCGGAACCCCTGCATGGTCCACAGATCAGGAATGTCCTGCACGGCGAGTCGGCCCGGGAGGTTGGTGGTGCTGTTCATCCAGACGTCGAGGTACGGGGCGAAGCCGGCCTCGACCATGGCCTCGACATCGGGATTACGCATCCAGCTGTTCATGAACCGCAGATACGCCCGGGAATTTCCGCGGGTTCGGTTGATCAGCCGGAAATCCCGCCCTGCGGCGACGGCCCGCCATTGCATCACACCATCGAGCAATCCATTGCTGATGAGGTAGGGGCGATCCCCCACGCCTTCCAGCACCTCATCCGCAGCACGAACCAACGGTACGGCCTGCGCGGGAGCAATTTTAGTGGCATTGAGATAGCCGGCGGTGGCAAGCATGGCCAACAGGGCGAACAGCAAGGCGCGGGCGGGTACCGGCGAACGGGCGCGGCCACGGGCCCGGAAGCGCTCGGTCAACGGACGTGTTGCTTGATGGTAGAAGAAACCGACGAGTTGCCCGAACCACAGCGCGGTAATGGCATACGGCGTCACCAACACGGTGTGGGGACCCATGACGCGCCACGGCGACCCGGGCAGGTTGAACAGGAGCACGATGGCCACACCCAGCAGGATGATGCGAAGGGCGATATGCCCGAGGTTGGTATAGAGGTCATCGGCATCCTCGAACCCGTTCCACCAGACATAGAGGCCCGGCAACACCATCGTAAGCAGGACAATCAGCCAACCGGTCTTGGGTACGCTGTAGCGAATCTGCTGGTACTGTTCGATCAGGAAGTAGTGGTAGACCGTCCACATGCTGTCGAATTCACGCCACTCGGCGACGGGTGAGGCCGCGTAGCTCCAGGAAAAGAGGAGGCCGACCGAAACCCCGGCTGCGCCGAGCAACACGCCGGGGGCGATCCAACGGACCGGGGCCTTTTTGCTGCGCCAGAACAACCAGATCCATACCGTAAGGAATACCGGCGCAAGCAGGATGAAGGTGGGGTACTCAGCGATGCCGATACCGTATACCGCGGCGAAACCGAGCCAGGTGGCGCATGCGGGGTCGTCACGGAACCGGAGGGTGAGCCAGAGCGCGGTGAGCAGCAGGGCGAGATCGAATCCGAAGGGATGGATGCGCGTGGCGACGATAAGGAGCGGCGCGCTGACCGCGAGGAACCCGGCAGCGGCAAGCGCACTGACCTGGCGGGTCCGTTCGAGCTGCCCAAGCCCGGCGGCCGTGGCAGTGACCACGGGAGCGCGGCGCAGGCGCAACGCGACCAGGTACATCAGCCACACGCACAGCGCACCCCACAGGGCGGAAAGCAGGTGGGCGGCGGGAAGGATCCGGCTCCCGGGCAGGCCGCCGAGGGCGGACATCAGGAATTGCCAGACCGGCCGGGTCAGCGGACGGAATGGATCCATCCCGAGAATGGAATACAGGGCCGATGACCATTCATTGGGAAAGAGGAATTCAGGCACGAGAAGGATGTAGGTTGCCAACGCGGCAAACGCGAGGGCCATCCCGGTAAAGCGGCTCCAGTTTTTCATAGCGGTCAAGGCTCCTTCAAGGCGAGCCGGGATCATACGGCAATGCGGTCCTCAAGGCAATGCACGGCGGATGCGCGCCCGCTCCGGTTTACAAACGCTCGAGGTCGGCGCCTTCGCGCACCTTGACCACGGCGGCGACCTTGGGCACGTACATGCGCGTTTCGGACGGCAGGTGGTCGGCAATACCCTCGAAGGTCGTGGCCTTGTGTTTTTTCAGCAGGCC
>CALBHI010000513.1 GCA_937894535.1 uncultured Verrucomicrobiota bacterium | reverse complement strand
ACCAGCCGACCCTGGTTGATGTCCTCGGTCGGCCGACGCACCGAGCATGCGGGCCAGACCACGATCACGCTGACCGGGCAGCACGCCTATTTCGACAAGGCCCGCCAAGTGCTCATGCGCGTGTCCAGCCAGCTTCAAACCTGGATGAGCGAAGCTGCGGAGCAGTTCAACGCCCCATCGGTCTGGCTGCGCTGTTGCGACCATCTCAAGCGCACCATCGCGGCCATCGGACCACCGGCACCCCTTCGTTTGCTGATTCAGCATGCAAACCGGGTGGGGTAACTGAGGTTTTTAGGATCATTCTTGTGAACCACAAATTACAAGATACGTTCGGCAGTCATTTATGGCAGCAGTGATTTAGCATACATGCCAAAGGGATTGACTTGATGGATAGGGTTTCGAACTGAAAGGTGCGAAACGCTGTGCAAGATCGCGCTGTACCTTGCCAAGACGCCTGGAATGAACCGCGTGGAGTTGGCGAAGATCGCCGGCGTCCATGTACCCGGCGCAGGCGTGGTTGAGGAAAACGCACACGGAAGGTGGCGGCGATGTTGGCCCTGAAGTTTCGGGCGGTGCGACCGACCCAGCACCTGAAACACCGCATGAAATCGAGCAGCCGCGAGACATCGAAATTTCACGCTCGATCTTGATGCGTTGATATCTACTCAAAAACGAGTCAAAATCAAATCATCTCAATGAAGCCGAACTACAAGCCCCCCTTCGTCCGCTTCGTGAAGAAGGCTCACAAGCCGCTGCAACTCGCGATCGAAGATGCCGTAGAGGAGATCTGCGAGGCCCCAGAGATGGGGGAGGCCAAGGTCGGAGACCTGGCCGGGATCCGGGTACGCAAATTCAAGTTCAACCGCCAGGAGTACCTCATCGCCTACCGGCCCCCGATGGCGACGGAACGGAACGCCAGGCTCGAATTGCTGATCATCGACTTCTACCAGGTCGGGTCGCACGAGAATTTCTATGACGATCTCAAACGCTACCTCGCCGCCGGAGGATAGGACCATGACGCACGCCACAACCGCGGAAGACCTCTTCCGCGACCTCCAGCGAATGCCGGCGCGCGAGCGCGAGAAGTTCTTCGTCCTGCTATCGAACAACGCCTTCCGTGGCGAAGACCTCGACCACGAGGAACTCTTCGGCCACCTTTCCGGTGATGAGTTCACCGCGGAGGAGGCCTGTGAGTACCTCGAGGTCTCGATGTCCACGTTTCGCCGCTATGTGACCGGCGGCAAGCTGCAGCCGAGCTCGACGGTCGGGCGCAGCCAGCTCTTTGCCGTGCCGGATCTCAAGGACTTCAAGAAGGCGCGCGGGGTCGCCAAGGGCTGAGCACCGCCATCGGGCCGATTCCACCGCCGGCTCTCCCCGCCCGCGCAGGTAAAATGCGCTTTTGCCCGCCTCTCCCCCCCGATGCCCGCCTTCCCCTCGGCCCCGCGCCGCCCCGAACTCCTCGCTCCCGCCGGCTCCCTGGACATGATGCGCACCGCCTTCGCCTACGGCGCAGACGCGGTCTACGCCGGCCAGCCGCGCTATTCGCTGCGCGTGCGCAACAACAGCTTCGGCCAGCTCGACACGCTCGCGGCCGGCATCGCCGAGGCGCACGCTGCCGGCAAGCTGTTCTACCTGGTCGCCAACATCTATCCGCACAACGCCAAGCTGCGCACCTTCGAGGACGACATGGCGCCGGTC
>CALBHI010000512.1 GCA_937894535.1 uncultured Verrucomicrobiota bacterium | reverse complement strand
TGCCGGTGGTGGACCTCCGCCCGGAGAATGGAACGCGGCTGCCGCGGGTGGTGCTCGACAACGAGGCCATTGGCCGTATGGCCGCGGAGCATCTGTTGTCGCGGGGATTTTCCGATTTCGCATACTACCAAGCGTACGCCGGCCGGGTGGAAGAAGAGCGCATGCTGGGTTTCCGTCGCGCGGTAGAGAAGGCCAACAAGAAGTTCCACCATCTCGACATGACCAGCGTGCCGAGGGTATGCCGGCGCGGCGAACGGCGGTTGGCCCACCTGGCCGAATTGATTGCCGCCCTTCCAAAACCGGTCGGAGTGATGGGACAATACGATGTATCGGCCAGCGAAGTGGCGATGGCCTGCGAGCGGGCCAGCATCCCGGTGCCGGAGCATGTGGCGGTGGTCGGGGCGGACAACGATCCGATCACCAGCGAACTCGGGGTGATTCCACTGACCAGTGTGGACACTGACCGGTACCGGCATGGGTACGAAGCCGCCGCCCTGCTCGACCGGCTGTTGAACGGTGAAAAGCCCCCCGCCCAACCGGTCCGCATCCCGCCCAAGGGCGTCGTGCTGCGCAAGAGCACCGGGGTCATCGCCATCAAGAACCTGCATGTTTCGCGCGCGCTGACCTTCATCTGGGAACACTTCAAGGAACCGATCCAGATCAAGGATGTGGTGCAGGCCTCCGAAATTTCGCGCCGCCTGCTCTTCACCCTGTTCCGCCAGCACCTGAACTGCACGATCATGGACGAGATCACGCGGCTGCGCGTCCTGCGGGCGAAGGCGTTGTTGAAAGAGACCGACGACAAGACCTTTGCCATCGCCCTGGCCTGCGGCTTCAGCGATGCGCGCCACCTGAACAAGACCTTCCAGCGGGAAACCGGCATGACGCCGACCGAATACCGGCAACAGAAATAACCACCCCATGAAGACACATCCCTGCATCCGCCGGCATCCCGGCAATCCCGTCCTGCAAGCCACCGACCTGCCCTACCCCGCCACCTTGGTGTTCAATGCCGGTGTGGCGAAATGGCGCGGTCGCTACGTGATGGTGTTCCGCAACGACTACGGCGGCACCCCCGGCAGCACCGTCTTCGCCGGCACCAACATCGGGGTCGCCTGGTCCGATGATGGCATCACCTGGAAACCCGCCCCGAAGCCGTGGATCGAATGGAAGGACCGCGAAGTGATCCGCGCCTATGATCCGCGCGTGACCGTGGTGGACGACCGCGCCTACTTGTGCTTTGCGGTGGACACGCACCACGGCATCCGCGGCGGCATCGCGGTGACCGATGACTTCGAGCGCTGGGAGGTGCTGAGCCTGTCCGCCCCCGACAACCGCAACATGGTGATCTTCCCGGAGCGGAACAACGGCAAGCTGATGCGCCTTGAACGGCCGTTCCCGATCTACGGCCGCGGCGCGCCGGAGGCGTTCGACCTCTGGTATTCCGACTCGCCCGACGGCGCGTATTGGGGCAATACGCAGCTCGTGCTCGGATCGGAGCAGGTCCCGTGGGTGAATTCGAAGATCGGACCCGGCGCCCCCCCGGTGAAAACGCGCGAGGGCTGGCTGACGTTGTTTCACGCGGTGCACATCGACACGTCGCGCGAGATTCCGGCCTGGCACCCCAAGTGGCACAAGGTCTACACCATCGGCCTGATGCTGCTCGACCTCGACGAACCCTGGAAGATCAAGGGTCTGTACCGCGAACCGCTGATGACCCCGGACACGCCCTACGAACGCGAAGGGTATCGCGGCGATGTCCTGTTCCCCGGCGGCATGATCCTCGAGGATGACGGCGAGGTGAAGATCTACTACGGCGCCGCCGACACGGTGGAATGCCTCGCCACCGCGCGGGTGGACGACTTGCTGGCCCTCTGCCGTTAGACGGAGCGGCTGTGTCCGCCGCCGGTGATGATGGCCAGCGGTGCACCATTCCATGATGGCAGCGTGATGGACGCGCGTTGGCCATCGGACCAGGTCAGCGTGCAATCACTGCCCGCGATCTCGATCACCGGGGGAATGGTTGTGCCCGCATGCGCATCCACGTCCGCCCACCATGCGGTCGCGATCACGTGGGATCCGGCCTCGCATGCACCATCCAGCACCGGCGTCCAGACGCGGCGATGCAGGAGGTTGTTGTTCACGTGGTCGGTCATGCGAGGGACCAATGCCCCGTGCAGGCACCAGCCGGCGGCGATGCCGTTTTCCCCACGCAACACAATCCAATCCCTACCCTGTTCCGCCACGGGCGTCTCGTCGTCGCGGCCCGGCATCGGCTGAACCGGTGTCCCGCCTTCGCGCACCTCGTAGTCCCGGGAAAGCTGGAGCAGATGGACACGCACACACCACGGCCCCCGCACCCGCAGCGCGGTGGTGATGACCGTGCCGGCATCGCCCTCGAACGGCTGGTGCCGCGAGACCAGCCAGTCGCCCTGATCGGGCAGGAGCTCGAACCGGTACCGGTGGCTCCATTGCTCGCCGCCCGGCACACGCAGGCAGATCATGTGATCAAAGCTGGCCGACACCGGATCGGCGAGGTTGATCCCGAAATGGCTCGAATAGGCGAATTTTCCGTACTTCGCGGCCTGGCCGCCGAAGTCGAACGGATGGTGGCTGCCCCCGTTGTAGAGGGTGGCGTTGCGGCCGGTGTCATCCACGGTGACCACGTACTTCGGCGCGGGCAGGTACCGCTGCAGGCCACGCGGACGCTCCGGTTCGGGCGCGGTCCAGAACGGATGTGCCGCCGGCAGGGCCATGACCAGGAAAGCCTGGAAGGCCCAGGCGCAACTGCTCGGACCGATGTAGACCTCATCGACACGTTCGCTGACATAGCCGAACCCGCCGGTCAGCCGTCCGTCGGCGGCGAAGAGCGGACGGCGCAGGTACCAGCCGATGTTCCGGCAGATGATGGACCGGCACAGGCCGGGATCGACGCCGGGCACGCCGGCCCAAGCGCACATGGCGAAAAAGAAACTCGCGGAAAACTTGTAGCTGCGGCTGCGGCCATACCCGATGTTGCGGCCGTCGGCGTCAAAGAACAGCGCGTAGTCCCGGGCGAAGGCGGCGGCGCGCGCATAGATGCGATCGCGGAAGGCGCCGGGGCCATCCCAACAGGCGGCGATGATGAGCAGGTAGATCGCCTCGGGCACGTAGTAGTCGAATTGCCGGTAGTAACCATCGGCGTACCAGCCGTCGGCGTGGTAGAATTTTTCCACGGAGGCCAACAGTTCGTCGATGAGAGCCTGATCGTAGGGCATGCCGAGCCGGCGCAGGCCGAACTGGGTAATGATCGGGAACAGGTCCCAGTTGTTGATGTCCACGGTGAGCTGGTGCGACACCGCATTCATCCAGCGGGCCAGCCCGGTCTTGGTGTCGTCGGGGAGCGGATCCCACAATTGGGCGCGGGCGGCGTGGAGGCAGATGGTGAGCAGGGAGGTTTCGACGATGGTCTGGTCCATGCCGCGCACGGCGGGGGTCCAGGACCGTGCGCCTTCGATCAGCTGCGCGCGGTACCATGCACCGAGTTCCACCCGGCGACCATCGGGGAGGTCGATCCATACCGGCCCGTCGGTTCCGGCCAGCAGCGGTGCACCGAGCGACATCGGACGGACCAGGCTCTCGTACCAGCGCGCAAACGGACGGGAACCGGAAAGCGGAAGATCACCGTCGGACGCCCCCACCCCGCGTTCGACCGCAACAAGGTAGGGAGCGAGCAGGTGCGGACCGAGGCGGAACCAGTCGGCCCGGTCGCGCAAGGCCACGCCCGGGAGGTCGCGGCGCATGATCAGCCCTTCACGCCGGCCGAGGCGATGCCTTCGATGAAGCGCCGCTGGGCGAGGAAGAAGATCACGATGATCGGAATGACCATGATCGTGCTCACCGCCATGACCAGTTGCCACGGAGTGCCCTGGGCCTGGCCGGCGATGGCGATGAAGTTCAACAGGCCGATCGGCATCGTGTACATGCTTTCCTCGTGCAGGAAGATCAGCGGGCCCCACAGGTCGTTCCACGAGCCCATGAAGGTGAACACGGTCACGGTCATCAGCACCGGGGTGGACAGCGGGACATAGACGCGCCAGAGGATGGTCCACTCGCTCGCGCCGTCGATCCGAGCGGCCTCGATGTAGTCGCGCGGGATGGTCAGGAAGAACTGGCGCAGCAGGAAGATGCCGAACACGTTCGCCCCGAGCCAGGCCGGGACGATCAGCGGCAGGTAGGTGTTCACCCAGCCGATCTCCGCGTAGAGCATGAACAGCGGGATGATGGTCACCTGGCCGGGCAGCATCATGCCGGCCATCAGCAGGCCGAACAGCAGGTTCTTGTACTTGAAATTGAGGCAGGCGAAGGCATAGGCGGCCATGGTGCAACTGAAGAGCGTTCCGGCGACATTCAGCGCGGTGACGAACAGCGAGTTGCGCAGGTAGCCGATAAAGTGGAAGTCGCGGAAGGCGGTCCGGTAGTTTTCCCACTGGAGCGTTTCCGGGATCCACACCGGCGGGTCGGCCATCGCCTCGGGGAAGGTCTTCAGCGAGGTCACGATCATCCAGGCCAGCGGGATGAGCATGATGAACGAGCCGCCGACCAGCGAGCCGTACAGGACGAGGTTCTGCATGAAGGAGCGGCGTTCCATATCAGTGGTGCACCCATTTCTTGCCGAGGCGGAAGTTCAGCCAGGTCAGCAGCGCGATCACCGCGAACAGCATCCAGGCCATCGCGCTGGCCAATCCCATGTGGAAGTAGTTGAACGCGGTCTGGAAGAGGTGGAGCACATAGAACAGCGTGGCGCGGGCCGGGCCGCCGGGCACCTTGTCCATGGCCGCGCCAAACACATAGGCCTGGTCGAACACCTTCATCGCACCGATCACGCCCATGACCAGGTTGAAGAAGATCACCGGGGACAGGATGGGGATGGTCACGTGGCGGAAGCGGTGCCAGGCGTTCGCGCCATCGATCGACGCCGCCTCATAGAGACCGCGCGGCACGCCTTGCAGGCCGGCCAGGAAGACGATCATCGCGCCGCCGAACGACCACAGGGTCATGATGATCAGCGCGGGCAATGCCCAGGTGGTTGAATTCAACCAGGCCGGGCCGATGACGCCGAACTTCGACAACAGTTCGTTGAGCAGGCCATAATTCGGGTGGAAGATCCAGATCCAGATGACCACCGACGCGGTGGCGGGCAGCAGCGACGGCAGGTAGAAGATGGTGCGGAAGGCACCGAGGCCCTTCACCTGATTGTTCAGCAGCAGGGCGATGCCGAGGGCGATCATCAGCGACAGCGGTATCTGCACGCTCGCGTAGATCAAGGTCACTTTCACCGAAGGCCAGAAGGCCGGATCGTCCTGGAGCAGGTACAGGTAGTTCTCCGCCCCCACCCAGCGCGGCGGGTCCACGACGTTGTACGAAGTGAAGCTCAG
>CALBHI010000511.1 GCA_937894535.1 uncultured Verrucomicrobiota bacterium | reverse complement strand
CGGCTTGATCCGCTGCGGCGTTTTCGCGACCCGGTTGCTGCGGGCGGCGGGTGTGGCGGAGGTTCCTTCGGGTTTTCATATGATGCTGGTGACGATGGCGCGCAACATGTTCGTGGATATGCTTCCGTCACGCAGCGGGGAACTGATGTACGTGGCCCTGCTGAACCGTGGCTACCGGGTGCCGGTCGCCGATGGCCTTTCATCGCTCGCCCTGAGTTTCGTCTTCGATCTGGTCGCCCTGGCCCTCCTGGTCGGTGCACTGCTCCTCCATGCCGCCACCACCGCTTCCGCGCCGGCCTGGATGGGATGGGCGATGGCTTTTATTGCCGCCGTTTCGCTAACCGGTCTCGCCGTGCTGTTGTTCGGGTCGACCTGGGCGGGACACCTGTTGCATCGGTGGACCGACCACCGGACGTTGCCGCGCTGGTTCGAGAAGCTCAAGGTCTTCCTCGACCGCCTGATCCACTCGTTCGAGGCGGTGCGGCAATCGGGGACACTCGTGCGCACGCTGGGCTTGTCGGTGGTGGTGCGCAGCCTGAAATATGGCGGCATCTACCTGTTGTTCCTGGCCGTAACCCGGCCAAACTTCCCGGAATTGGTCGATGCCGGGTTCTGGCGCGTGCTGTCGGCCCTGCTGGGCGCGGAGGCGGCGGCCAGCCTGCCGCTGCCGACCTTGATGAGTTTTGGCGCCTACGAGGCGGGAGGCACCGCGGTGTGGACGATGCTTGGCTTTTCCGCGGCAGCGGCCGCCCTGGCCATGCTCGCCATCCACATCTGGAGCCAGGCGGTGGATTATCTGGTCGGCGGGGCGGGCTTGTTGCTGATCGCCGTGCGTCGCGCCGGAAGCGTGGCTTCCGGAACCGTGCCGGTTTCGCCGCCGCGCTGGCGTCTGGTCGCGTTGGCGCTGGTCGCCCTGGCGGTGCTGGGCGTTGCGTCCGGTTGGGCCTTTCTTGAATACCGGGCCTTCAAGAAGCTGGGTGCGCTGGAAGCGCCGGACATCGGCAGGACGGTCGCGGCAGCCGGCCAGACGCCACGTCCCGCCTGGGCCGACGACCTGCAGGGTTTCATCGTCTGGAGCTCGAACCGCGACGGCAACCATGACATCTTCCGGATGACCCTGCCCGCCGGCACGGTCATGCCCCTGACCCGCCATCCCCACACCGAGTACTATCCCCGCATCTCCCCGGACGGTACACGCCTCCTGTTCTGCCGCTCCCAGATCCCGTGGGTGTCCCAGCGCAACAAGGTGCCGTGGGACCTGTACCTGCTGGAGTTGGCCTCCGGAAAAGAAACCCTGATCGCCACCAACGCCAACGTGCCTGCCTGGATCAACGACCGGGAAATCATCTTCCAATTCAACGGCACCGAAGTGCGCAAGCGCGATCTGGTGAGCGGCGAGGAAACACGCCTGTTGTATCCGGGGCTGGGTGATCTTCCGGAGAACCTGAACCTCGATACGCCCAGCTACAACCCCCACACCGGGGAAATCGGGTTGAGCATCCGGCCCGTCCGCCAGACCTCCGCCCTCGCCGACCGCGAGGGGCGGTTGCGCCCATTCGGACAAGGGTGCCAGGTGAACTGGACGCCCGACTACACAACCCTGTATTACGTGGATCATCTACCGGGCAAGGACAATGCCTTTTTCCGGGTCGATCCGCGGGGATTCGAACGCACGTTGTGGTTCAACCACGCCTCCTCCTTCAACCACGAGTATTTTCCGCGGGTCACTCCCGACGAGGCGTACCTGGTTTTCGGGGCCTCGGAGGGCGGGCATGAACACGATGCCGCCGATTACGAGATCTTCCTGTGGAAAGTCGGCACGCCGATGGACCAGACCTACCGCATCACCTGGCACACGGGCAATGATTGCTGGCCGGATATCTGGCTCGCCCGCTGACCGGTTGATGCCTCAGGGCGCAGGCGGCTGCAGCCGTTCGCGGGCCCGCTCGGCCAGTACGCGTTCGAACGCGATGCCTTCCTCGCTGACCCGGATGTCGCGAAAAGCCTCGGTTTGCAGGTGGCGGTAGACATCGCTGGGGGAGGTCACATCCAGCGCCCGGGTCAGGTATTCCAAGGCTTGGCTGGTGCGGCCGATGGAGGCGCAGATCGCCGCCGCATCAAGGTAGGGCATGCTCCAGCCGGGCGACAATGCGATGGATTTATCGAGGAGCAACAGGGCCTTGTCGTGGTTTTTCTCCGCGAGCTCGAGCACGGCCAGCACACCAAACGCCATGGCGGCATCCGGCTTGCGGTTGATGTATTCCTCCAGCAACGGTCGTGCGCTGGAGTAGTCACGCATCTGAACGAGCGCGTAGCCCTTGTTGAAGAGCGCGGCTTCGTAATCGGGCTGGGCCTTCAGCAATCGGTCATACAGCATGACGGCCTCGCGGGGCTGGCCGTCGAAGGTCAAGGCCACGCCCAGGTCGTTCATGATGTCCGGATTGTTGTTGGCGCCCTCGATGGCTTTTTGCAGCGACCGTACGGCTTCGCCATACTGACCGAGCTTGATGGTCAACCGGCCGATCTGCGCGAGCACGGTCACGTTGCCGGGGTCGACATCCAGCGCTTCACGGTACCGGGCCAGCGCCCCGTCGAATTCGCCCGCGTCCTCCAGCACCTTGCCCCAGCGGTAGATGGTATCCACCGTTTCCGAGGTCGTGCGGTTCATGCGGCGCATCGGATCCGTCTCGGGGGTCGTCGGCGCGACCGGTTCCACCGTTACCGTCGCCGGTGTTGACGGGGCGGCGGTGGCGGGGCGGGATAACACCGCCGGTTGGGATTCCACCGGTTGGCTGATGGTGATCCGCCGCACCGAACGGTCTTTCCGGCCCCACAGCACTTCGAGAATCTTGATGCTGGCAAACAGGAAACCGCCCATGAAGACGACCAGCAGGATCAGGATGCGGATCGTTTTCTGGGTGTTCTGGTTGGCCTTGCCATCCGGATCGTTCAACGGCGCTCCCGGCTTGGACGGCCCATCGATGACCACCACGCGGTCCCGGCGGTTGCGGGAAGGCTGGGGTTGCTTGTGATAGACGTTGGAACTCATGACCCGAGAAACCATAGGGTGAAGCCGATGGCAGCGCAAGCCCGGTGTAGCTGTGCGGGTTAGCGGATTGTTCCATGCGTTGTAACGCGGGAGGGGATGCCGACCCGAGGCTTTACGGGGGTCATCCTGCCCGGCCATGGTTGCACTTTCCCGGCGACGGCGGTACGATGAGGGCATGAAAACCATCCTCCCCCTGTTGTTGATTGTGCTGGGTCTGGGCAGCGCGCCCCTGATGGCCGCGGATGCCCTCCAGGACAAGGTCGTGGAGTATACCGGCGATACGCTGGCGCCCGGTGGCCTGTTTCATGTCGTAACCTATGACGCCCCGGCGGCGATGGCGGTGAAGGACACCGGCTTGCGCGAGGCGGGCCTGGCCGCCGGACCGGTGGTCCCAAAATCGGACGAGATCCGCATTTTCGCCAACCGCGACGTGATGAACGCCGCCCCGCTGGCCCGCATCTGGCTGAACAGCCGCGAGGGCGGAACCTACTGGTTCATCACCGGCGGGGAAGGGGATGCCTCGGACTTCGTCATCCCGGCCGGTGCCGCCGTCGTGGTGTGGACCCGGGCCAGCACGGCTCCGGTGAGCTGGACCAATGCCTTCCGTTAAGCAGGAACGCCTCGCCCGCGCGGCAATCATCGACCGCACCCTGGAATCCCTCTACCCCGACGTCCGCGTTCCGCTCGATCACCGCGATCCCTACACCCTGCTGGTCGCCGTGTTGCTCTCGGCCCAATGCACCGACGCCCGCGTGAACCTGGTAACGCCGCAGCTCTTCGCCCGCGCCGCCGATCCCGCCGCGATGGCCCGCCTGCCGGTGTCCGAGATCGCGGCGATCATCCGACCCTGCGGCCTCTCGCCCGCCAAGTCGAAGGCCATTCACGGACTCTCCGTCCTGCTGCTCGAACGCCACGGCGGTCAGGTCCCGGCCGACTTCGCCGCACTGGAGGCGCTGCCCGGCGTCGGCCACAAGACCGCCTCGGTGGTGATGGCCCAGGCCTTCGGCGTGCCCGCTTTCCCGGTCGATACCCACATCCACCGGCTCGCCCAGCGGTGGAAACTCACCAGCGGTAAAAACGTCGTCCAGACCGAGGCCGACCTCAAGGCCTTGTTCCCGGAAGCGCGGTGGAACAAGCTGCACATCCAGATCATCCTGTACGGGCGCGAACACTGCACGGCGCGCGGATGCGATGGCACGGTCTGTCTGCTCTGCCGCACCCTGTTCCCCGCCCGCACCCGGCCGGTCGCCACAAGGAAATAGCCATGAACGAATCCATCGACCTCCGCGAGTTCGAGAGCCACATCGCCCTGCGTACCCTCGAGGCCGGCGACTTTGATGCCATCGTTGCCCTTCAGCGACGATGCTTCCCCGGCATGACCGAGTGGACCCGCGACCAGTTCGACAGCCAGCTCGCCCACTTTCCCGAAGGGCAGTTTTGCATCGTGTACGACCAGCAGATCGTTGCCTCGGCCACCAGCCTGATCGTCGATTTCGATCTCTACTCCGACTGGCACAACTGGAAGGAGATCTCCGACAACGGCTTCATCCGCAACCACGACGGAAACGGCGACACCCTGTATGGCATCGAGATCATGGTCGATCCGCACTTCCAGGGCATGAAACTCGCCCGCCGCCTCTACGACGCGCGCAAGAACCTCGTCCGCGAACGCAACCTCAAGGGCATCGTCATCGGCGGCCGCATCCCCGGTTACCACGACCACCGCACCCGCATGACCGCCCACGAATACGCCGAAAAGGTCGAGGACAAGACCCTGTACGATCCGGTGCTGACCACCCAGCTCTCCAACGGATTCGAACTGAAGCAGCTAATCCCCGAATACCTGCCGTCCGACGAGGACAGCGCCGGTTGGGCCACCTACCTCGAATGGACCAACGTCGATTACCGCCCCTACAAGAAACGGGCCATCCGTCCGGTCCAGGTCGTGCGCATCGCCGCCGTCCAGTACGAGATGCGCACGGTGAAGAACTTCAAGGAATTCGCCAAACAGTGTGAATACTTTGTCGATACCGCGTCCGACTACAAATGCGATTTTGTCCTGTTTCCCGAACTGATCACCACCCAGCTCCTGTCCTTCTGCGACACCAAGCGGCCGAGCGATGCCGCGCGCAAACTCGCCGAGTTCACCCCGCAGTATCTGGAGATGTTCAGCGGCTACGCCATCCGCCACAACGTCAACATCATCGGCGGCTCGCAGTTCGCCCTCGAGGACGGCACCCTCTACAACATCGCCTACCTGTTCCGCCGCGACGGCACGATCGGCAAGCAGTACAAGATCCACGTCACCCCCGCCGAGTGGAAGTGGTGGGGCGTGGCCGGCGGCGACAAGGTCGAGGTGTTCGACACCGATTGCGGCCGCATCAACATCCAGATCTGCTACGACATCGAGTTTCCCGAACTCTCGCGCATCGCCGCCCAGAAGGGCGCGCAGATCATCTTCGTCCCGTTCAACACCGACGAACGCTTCGGCTACCTGCGGGTGCGCCACTGTTCGCTCGCCCGCTGCGTCGAAAACCACGTCTACGTCGCGGTGGCCGGCGCGGTTGGCAACCTGCCCTTCGTCAACAACGCCGACATCCACTACGCGCAGTCGGGCATCTTCACCCCCGCCGACTTCGCGTTCAGCCGCGACGCCATCGCCGCCGAGTGCAACCCCAACATCGAGACCATCGTCGTCCACGATGTCGACATCGAACTCCTGCGCCGCCACCGCTACCGCGGCACCACCAACAACTGGAACGACCGCCGCCAGGACCTCTACGCCATCACCTACCGCGAAGACGGGAAGTCGAAGTCGATCTGAGCCCGGCCGGTTGCGCTTTCGCCGGGTGGAGCCCTGTGGTAGGGTGTCGTCATGAAACACGAACCCGACATCCCGGAAGTGCCGCCGCGGGCCGAACATTTCGATCAGTTCATGCAACGTATGCTCCATTGGTTTGAGAGCGTGGTGATGCGCCTGCTGGTCGGCATGATGATGCTGACCATCGGGATCGCCACCCTGGAACTGATGTGGTTCCTGATCCAGGACCTGATCGCACCGCCGTTCGATTGGCTCACCATCAATGAAATGATGGAGCTGTTCAGCTTCTTCATGATGATCCTGATCGGCCTTGAATTGCTCGATACCGTGAAGAGTTACCTGACCGAGCACACCATCCGGGTCGAGGCGGTGTTCATGGTGGCGATGATCGCGCTGACCCGCAAAGTGATCATGCTGGAGTACAAGGATGTTCCTCCCCTGGCGCTGCTCGGCATTGCCGCGCTGGTGATCTCACTGGCGGCCGGATACTGGCTGACCCACCCGAATCGCAACAAACGCGGCCGCTGATCGGGCGCCGATCAGCGCGGCTTCGGCCGCGCCGGGGGCGGGGGCGGGGGACGGAAGCGGCGGGCGAGCAGGATGATGGCGACGAACAGGGCGACCATCAGCGAAACCGCGCCGCCGCCGGTAACGGCGATGGCCATCAGCACGGCGATCATGACCACGACCAGCGCCATCCACGGAAACCGCGAGGCGGTCTCGATCCGCTCCTGCCGTTCCGCTTGCCGCGCCAGCAATTCCTCGCGGGTGGGCGGGGGCGGCCGCCGTTGGCGGAGGTCGATCACGGACCGATCCCCCGGGCCCCGCGCACCAGGGCGAAAAACCGGTCCTCGTAGTCCTTGAACACCCCGGCCTGCTTGAGGGCGTGCGACAACGCGGGGATGTGCTCCGGGTTTTTCGCGGCGTCGCGGAACATCCGGTCGATCCGGTGCCGCACCCCCTGCGGATCCGCACGCAGGTCGCGGGCATTGGCGGCGACCGACTGCTGAACCACCTCGACCAGCAATTGCAGCAGGCAGACCTCCCACGGTTCGTCCACCCCGTGGATCAATGCGTGCAGCGGATGCGGGCTGCCCTCGACATCCGGGCGCACCCGGTCGAGCACGTTGGCCACCGTGTCGGTCACAATGTGTTCGTTGAGCGATTCCTTGCGCACCGAAAACCCGTACTTGAGCAGCACGAGGTGCTCCTGGTGTTCGCGCAGCCAGCTCAGGTAGTGCCCGGCCTGTTCCTCGCCGAAGCCTTCGAGCAGGGTCTGGCCGAGTGCGTCGGGGGTGATGATCTGCGGGCGGAAGGCGTGGATCTTGCCCTCGCGCACCCGCACCTGGTTGACCGAATCCATCGTCTCGGCGACGAGGTGGTAGTACACCGTGGTCGTTCCGAAGGTCTCCAGCACCTGCTTCGGCTGGATCAGCACTTCGGTGTTGTTCACGGCATACCAGAAATCAAATGACGCTTTGTCGTCCATCTCCGATATGGTACACGACACACCATGCATGCGCCAGTGTCCGCTTCATCGCCCGCCCCGGTTATCTTGCTGCCGGACGAAGGCTCGACCCTTGCCGAGGCGGACTGGCGCGCCCTCATCGCCCGCCACCAGGCCGCGCTGGATCCGGTGCTCGGCCCGCACCTTGACCGCGCGGGCCGCGGGGTGAAGCACCCGGTGATGGATTTCCTGTTCCAGTACTATCCGTTCGCCCCGTCCCAGTTGCGCCGTTGGACCCCGGGGGTGGGGGTGGCGCTGGCCGGCGACGCGGTGCCCGGATGGGAACAGATCAAGGAGGCAAAGCGCACCGAGGCGGGATGGGTGATCGATCCGTCACGGTTTCCGGAGCGGCGCATCGACGCCGCGCGCTGGGTGCTGGCCCTGCTGGA
>CALBHI010000510.1 GCA_937894535.1 uncultured Verrucomicrobiota bacterium | reverse complement strand
GCTGATTGTCTCTACTTGGTGGTTCCACGACCCGGCCCTGGGTGGGCTTGATCCCGATGTCGAGGCCATGGTGTTGTTCGGCATTGCCGCCGTGGTATTCATCCGCCAGATGTTCCAGCCCGCCATCGACCAGGCCCTGGCCAGCATGGCCGCGACCCTGCTCGGCATGATCTACGTGGCCTGGCTGTTCAACTTCCTCAACAAGTTGCTGCTGGTCTTCGGACTGGTTGAGGGCCGTTTGTTGATCCTGTACCTGGTGCTGGTGGTAAAGCTGACCGATGTCGGTGCGTTCTTCACCGGATGCCGCCTCGGCGGGCCCAAGTTCTTCCCTCGCATCTCCCCGGCCAAGACCTGGTCCGGGGTGATCGGTGGCCTGGTTACCGGCGTCGCCTTCAGCCTCACCGGCTGGTATTTCATCCATCCCCACATGCCCGACCTGCATTTCCTGTGGTACGATGCGCTGATCCTCGGCGTGTTGCTCTCCGCGGCCGGTGTCGCTGGCGACCTGATCGAGTCGATGGTCAAACGCGCTTCCGGCGTGAAGGACTCCGGCACGATCATCAAGGGCATGGGCGGTTTCCTCGATGTGGTGGACAGCCTCATGTTCACCGCGCCCATCCTGTACATCTACCTGCGGCTGTTTGTGGAAACCGCCGCGCGTTGAGCGTAGATTCACCCCGTATTTCCTGGAAGGTCTGGTCATGATTGAAATGGTAGTGTCGATTATCCTGGTAACGCTGCTCTTCGGGTTCACCATCTTCATCCACGAACTCGGGCACTTCCTCGTTGCGCGCTGGTGCGGTATGACCGTGGATGCCTTCGCCATCGGCATGGGTCCGGCGATCTGGAAACGCACGATCAACGGGGTGGAGTACAAGCTGTGCGCCTTCCCGATCGGCGGGTATGTCGCCTTGCCGCAAATGGGCCCGAGCGAGGAAACCGGCAAGACCGCCGAGCAGGACGGACGCAACCTCCCGCCGGTGAAACCCATCCCGAAGATCCTGGTGGCCCTGGCCGGCGTGACCTTCAACATGATCTTCGCGGTGTTCCTCGCCTACGTGATCTTCTGGGAGAGCAAGGCCATCGCCCCCGAATACGAAACCAGCGCGGTCGGTTACGTGGAAACCAACTCCGTTGCCTACACCGCGGGTATACGCGCCGGCGATGTGATTACCGCGGTGAGCGGTGAGTCGGTATCGACCTGGGAGCAGTACATCGTGGTCACCGCGCTGCGCGACCAGGTCACCCTCGACCTGCGCCGGCCCGACGGCTCGACCGCGCAGGTGAACCTCCCGACCACCAAAATCGTCGGTGGCCGCATCATCCCCGGCATGTATCCGAAAAATTACGTGGTCGTGCTCGGCCTGCTGCCCGATTCCCCCGCCGGCGCGGCCGGGGTGCAGCCCCGCGACCGCATCCTCCGCCTCGATGGCCAGGAGCTGTTCAGCCGTGAACAGATGGTCGACCTCATCAACGAGGCCGGCGGCCGCGCCGTGGCCCTCGAAGTCGACCGCGGCGGCACCAACCTCGTCCTCTCCGTGACCCCCCGCTACAATGCGGAACACCGGCGCGCGATGATCGGGATCAAGTTCCAGATCGATGAAGTGAAGAAGCCGCTCGACCAGA
>CALBHI010000509.1 GCA_937894535.1 uncultured Verrucomicrobiota bacterium | reverse complement strand
AGCCCGTACCTCCGGCGGGCAAGCCCGTACCTCCGGCGGGCAACCATCAACCATTAACCATCAACCATTCCTCCTCTTCCTCCTCCCCCTGCCCAACCAGAAACTAATCCCATCGCAACAAAAAATCGCATGATTTGATTTTGCTGGTTCCCGACTTTCCGTTAGGTTTCGTCCATGCATTGGACACCACGCGAGTTGGAAAAGTTCACCGTGGTCGTGGCCGCCGACCTGGCCCGGCGCCGACAGGCCCGCGGTTTGAAGCTGAATTACCCCGAGGCCATGGCCATCATCACCTACGAAATCATGGAAGGCGCGCGCGACGGTAAAACCGTGGCCGAGCTGATGAGTTTCGGCACCACGATCCTGAAGACCTCCGACGTCATGGAGGGCGTGGCCGACATGATCCACGAAGTCCAGGTGGAAGCGACCTTCCCCGACGGCACCAAACTCGTCACCGTACACAACCCCATCCGATGAAACCAGGCGAACTCATACCGGCTGACGCGCCGGACCTCGAACTCAACGCCGGCCTTGCCACCGTGGAGATCACCGTGGCCAACACCGGCGACCGGCCGATCCAGGTCGGCAGCCATTTCCACTTCCACGAAGTCAACGAGGCCTTGTCGTTCGACCGCGCGGCGGCGCGCGGCTTCCGCCTCGACATCCCGGCCGGTACGGCGGTGCGGTTCGAGCCGGGCGACCAGCGCAGCGTGCGCCTCGTTGCCCTCGCCGGCGCCCGCGTCGTGTACGGCCTCAACGCCAAGGTCAACGGAGCATTGGACACGCCATGAGCCACCGCTTTTCCCGCCGCGCCTACGCCGAGATGTTCGGCCCCACCACCGGAGACCGCGTCCGTCTGGCCGACACCGACTTGTTCGCCCAGGTTGAGCGCGACCTGATCGCCGAGGGCGGCGGTTACGGCAACGAAGTGAAGTTCGGCGGCGGCAAGGTGATCCGCGACGGCATGGGCCAATCGCCCCTCGCCTCCGACGCCGAGGCCCTCGACCTCGTCCTGACCAATGCCCTCGTCCTCGATCCGGTGCTCGGCATCATCAAGGCCGATGTCGGCATCAAGTACGGCCGCATCGCCGGCATCGGCCACGCCGGCAACCCGAACATCCAGAACGGCATCGGCTCGGCATTCGTCGATCCCGCGACCGGCAAGAAGAACCCGATGATCATCGGCGCGTCCACCGAGGTGATCGCCGCAGAAGGCGCGATCGTCACCGCGGGCGGCCTCGACACCCACATCCATTTCATCTGTCCGCAGCAGATCACCGAAGCCCTGACCAGCGGCATCACCACGATGCTCGGCGGCGGCACCGGCCCGGCCACCGGCACCAACGCCACGACCTGCACCCCCGGCATCTGGAACATGCACAAGATGCTCGAGGCGGCCGACGCCTTCCCGATGAACCTCGGCTTCCTTGGCAAAGGCAATTGCGCCACGCCCGGCCCGCTGGTCGAACAGGTCAAGGCCGGGGCGATCGGCCTGAAACTGCACGAGGACTGGGGCACCACCCCGGCGGCGATCGACTGCTGCCTCGGCGTGGCCGACGACCACGATGTGCAGGTGGCGATCCACACCGACACGCTGAACGAGTCGGGCTTCGTCGAGACGACGATCAAGGCCTTCAAGAACCGGACCATCCACACCTACCACACCGAAGGCGCGGGCGGTGGCCACGCCCCGGACATCATCCGGGTCTGTGCCCTGCCCTACGTGTTGCCGTCCTCGACCAACCCGACGCGCCCGTTCACCGTGAACACGCTGGACGAACACCTCGACATGCTGATGGTCTGCCATCACCTCGACAGCGGCATTCCCGAGGACGTGGCGTTTGCCGAGTCGCGCATCCGTCCGGAAACCATTGCCGCCGAAGACATCCTGCATGACATCGGCGCGTTTTCGATGATGTCCAGCGACAGCCAGGCCATGGGCCGGGTCGGCGAGGTGATCATCCGCACCTGGCAGACCGCGCACAAGATGAAGGTCCAGCGCGGCGCGCTGACCACGCCGGAACATCCCGACGCCGACAACTTCCGCATCCTGCGCTACCTCGCCAAGTACACCCTCAACCCGGCCCTGACCCACGGCATCGCCCACGAGGTCGGTTCGCTCGAGGTCGGCAAGCTGGCGGACGTGGTCCTGTGGAAACCCGCGTTCTTCGGCGTGAAACCGGAGATGATCCTCAAGGGCGGCATGATCGCCTATGCGAACATGGGCGACCCGAACGCCTCGATTCCGACCCCGCAGCCGATGTACTACCGGCCGATGTTTGGTTCGTTCGGCAAGGCGCTCACCGGCACCAGCCTGACCTTCACCAGCCAGGCCGCGCTCGACGACGGCCTTGCCGCGCGGCTGAAACTCGGCAAACGCCTGGTCGCGGTGAAAGGCTGCCGCACGGTCACCAAGGCCGACCTGCTGCACAACACCGCAACCCCGGTGGTCGAAGTGGATCCGGAAACCTACACGGTCAAGGCCGACGGCGTGGTGCTGACCTGCGAACCGGCCAAGGTGTTGCCGATGGCTCAACGGTATTTCTTCTTCTGAGGTCACCATGAGCCACAATCACACCCCCTCGCTGACGATCATCCGCGGAAAACTGTCCTACCCCAATCCCACCGGCCGGTGCATCGTCATCAGCGCCGACCGCTGGCAATTGGCCAAACTCCGTTGGCGCGGGACCGCGTCCGACCAGCGCGAATTCGGGTTTGAACTGGAGTCTCCCCTCGCCCACGGCGATCTGGTCTGGGAGAACGATTACGGGTACTACCTGATCCAGCAGACGCCGGAGCCGGTGCTGGTGATCACCTCGCACGCAATCACCGAAACCGCCACCCTCGCCTGGTCGATCGGCAACCTGCACCAACCGTTGCAGATCAACGGCCACGAGCTGATTGTGCCCGATGATCCGGCGGTTCGCCAATTGTGCCAGCAGCAGCAGATCAGCTTCGAGGCCGAACACCGCGTGTTCCAGCCAATCCGTTCGGTCGTCGGCCATTCGCACCACCACCACTGATCCGATGGACGCCTCGCTTTGGCATGTGTTGCAGACCACCGACTCCGCCTTTCCCGTGGGCGGGTTTGGTCACTCCTATGGCCTTGAAGGCCTGGTCCAGGACGGTCGTATCACCTCCCCCGGTGAGCTGGAGGCCTTTCTCCGCGATACCTGGCTGCCTGCGCTCGCCCATATCGACTTCCCGTTGATCCGCCTTGCCCATGCCGCGTCCGGATCGGATGCCGAGCTGTTCCGTCTCGACGAACTGGCCTGGGCGGTACGGCCGACCAGCGAGATCCGCAAGGCGCAGCAGCAGATGGGCCGGCAGCGGTTGCGGCTGGTCGCCCTGACCACCGGCCTGCCGCGCCTGGTGCATCTCGACGAAGCGGCGCAGGCGGACAGGTGGCGGGCCAGCTGGCCGGTGGTCTGCGGGGCGGAGGCGGGGTTGCTGGGGATCGATGCCGCGGCGGCGATGACCGCTTGCGCCTACCAGGGCATCGCAGGTTTGCTCGCAGCCTCGGCCAAGCTGATCCGGATCGGTCCCACCGACATCCAATGCATGCTCGCCCGGCAGCGCGACGGACTTGCGGAGGCGGTAGAGGTTTCGAAGACCATCGGAGCCGACGACATCGGCTGGTTCACCCCCCAGCTCGACATCGCCAGCGCCCGTCACGAAACCGCCTACACCCGGATCTTTATTTCATGAGCGTACGAGCAAAGACATGGGGTTGTTTGGATGATACCTGGATTCTCCAGGTGGTCACGCATCGGCCCTCCTCCGGCGGGTAAACATCGCTTCGCTCGCCGATAAAGGCGGGGATCATCATCCTTTTTGATCTGATTCGGTTTCATGATTTATGAATGTTAAACGAACAGTTCGTAGTGACGCCGTAAGGCGTCAGGTCGTTCCCGGTGGTCATTGACACGGACGTACAGGTTGCGTAGGTTTATACGTCATGAACACGAAGTTGACCTTGCGGTTGGATGAGCAGTTGATCGACCGAGCCAAGCGGACGGCGGAAAAGCGCGGCAAGTCCGTCTCCCAGATGGTGTCGGAATTCTTCGATGCGCTGGAGGATGGTCCCCGGACCAAGCCCGCCCTCCCCCCGATGACCTCGGCGCTGCTCGGATCGCTTCGGGGCACGTCCGTGTCCAGGGAAGCATACCGTCGCCACTTGCGGAACAAGTACCGGTGAAGGCGCTGCTCGACACGAACATTGTCCTTGATGTGCTCATGGACCGGAAGCCGCACGCGGCGGATGCCGCCGAGGTCTTCCGGATCATCGAACTGGGCGAAGCGTCAGGCCTGTTGTGTGCCACGACCATCACGACGCTGGATTACCTGCTGTCCCAACACCTGCGGCGAAGCGAATCCCGCAAACTGCTCGCCTATGTGATGAAACTCTTCGATGTTGCTCCGGTCAACCGGGCTGTGCTGGAGGATGCGCTGGTGAGCCGGATGGATGACTTCGAGGATGCGGTGCTCGATCACGCGGCACAGCACAGCGGTGCGGATGTCATCGTGACGCGGAACGGCAAGGATTTCGCCCGCGGGAAGACCAAGGTGATGGATCCGCGTCAATTTATCGTGCTGATGAAACCCTAGACATTGAATCCCTCTTTAAGGGCGGTTCGTAGTGACGCCGTGAGGCGTCAGAGGAGAAAACGATGAACAAGACCAAACGATTTTCACGGGCGGTACGGATCGGGATTGGCGGGCCGGTCGGATCCGGCAAGACCATGCTGGTGCTGCGGCTGTGCCAGAAGCTGCGCAGCACCTACAGCCTCGGCGTGGTCACCAACGACATCTACACCCTGGAGGATGCGCAGTTCCTCACCCGCCACCAGGCGCTGGAGGCGGACCGCATTCTCGGCGTGGAGACCGGCGGGTGCCCGCACACCGCGATCCGCGATGACATCACCATGAACCAGCAGGCCTTGCAGGACCTGGTCAAGCGGCACCCGGACATCGAGGTGTTGTTGTGCGAAAGCGGCGGCGACAACCTGTCCGCGACCTTTTCGCCGGAACTGGTCGATGCCTTCATCTACGTCATTGACGTGGCCGAGGGCGACAAGATCCCACGCAAGGGAGGGCCGGCCATCTGCCGTAGCGATCTGCTCATCATCAACAAGACCGACCTGGCTCCGCTGGTCGGCGCCGACCTCGGCGTGATGGAACGCGACGCGACGAAGATGCGGGGCGGGCGTCCGTTCCTGTTCTGCGACCTCAAGACCGAAAAAGGCCTCGACGCGGTCATCGCCTGGATTGAACGCGAAGTGTTGTTTACCTGAGTGGACCTGCGCGCAACGCGCACGGAAACGGCAGGGTGTCACGGGGTCGTATGCGTCAACGTGAAGAGCTTTACCACCCGCCCGCCTCCGGCGGGCTAGAGGACACGGAGAAAGAGGAGTATGCTGCCTCGCTGTCGGTATCGCTATCGCTATCGAAATCGAAGGATGAACCTCGGACTTGCCCGCCGGAGGCGTGGCTTGCCCGCCGGAGGAGGGTGGCGCGGATAGTTTTTGGGCGTGAAGAGGGTTCACCACCCGTCCCGCAGGAGCGGGACTAGAGGACACGGAGGAAGAGGAGTCGCTGTCGGTATCGCTATCGCTATCGGTATCGAAGAATTTGTCGCAGAAATCGCAGATACGAGGGATGATCCCTTAGCGAGGCCATCCGCGTACATCCGCGTTATTCGCGGTTCTCATTCCGAATTCCCGGTAGGTCGCAGAGCCTGTTGCCGGTTTCAGAAGGCTTGATCACGCCTAGCCGGGTTTATCCCGGCTATGTCATGCGACAATGTGCTCTACTCGCAGATCACATCGCCGGTGATCGGATCGATGAAGCAGTTATCCGGCGGCGGCGGGGGCGGCGGCGGAGGCGGCTCGGGGCGCGGCGGCAGGATCGGGAAATCGGGCCGGTCGCGGTCAGGCTGGGAGGCGGTCGAACCGGTGCGGGACACGGTCTCGGCCGACGAGTGACCCACCGGCACCGGGTCGGTGACGCGGGTGCGGATGCGGAAGTCGCGGTTGACCATCTCGTTCAGGCGCGCCTCGAGCGGATGCGG
>CALBHI010000508.1 GCA_937894535.1 uncultured Verrucomicrobiota bacterium | reverse complement strand
TTTCCGCTCGGTGATGTCCTCTTTGACCGCGACAAAATGGGTAATTGCGCCTTGTTCATCACACATCGGTGAAATGGACGCGAGCTCCCAGAAGAGGGTCCCATCCTTGCGCCGGTTGTGGAACTCGCCCTGCCAGGTCTGGCCAGCCAGCAGGGTTAACCACAGGTCCCGGTAATGGGCCGGGTCCATCAGCCCGGAATTCAGCACGCGCGGGTTTTGTCCGATGACCTCCTCCCGGGTGAAGCCCGTGATGCGGAGAAATGTCGGATTCACATACTCGATTTCCGCATGCCGGTTGGTGATCACAATGCTGGCCGGGCTATGCTCCATGGCCTGCAACCGGCTGCGGGCCTGCTCCTCGGTGCGGCGGCGGTCGGTGATATCGATCAGGCTGAACAGGATGACCCGTCCTTCCGCGTTTTCACTGTGCATCATGGCCGTGGCTTCGATCAACCGCGCCGGCTCATGCAAGCCGGAACTGCGCAACTCCAGGGTGATCGATCGTTCCCCGCCGGCCAACCGGTCCAGGGCATCGTAGCAGGCCGCATGGCATTCCCCGCCGAGCAATCCGACCAGCGGGGTTTTACCGGCCGTGATGTGCTGGCGTGCCGCTCCGAACAACCGGCACGCCGCCAGGTTGATATCACGGATCGTGCCGTTGAGGTCCGTGGTCACAAAACCCACCGGGGCCAGATCAAACAAACCGAGGTACTTGCGGCGCGAGGCTTCAAGTTTCTGGTAGGCAGCGCGCAACTCGTCGTTCTGCATCTCCAGTTCCGTCTGGTACAGGCGCAGTTCCTGGACCGCATCCGGTTCGCCGGAGGTCGCTCTTGCATCTGTTGGCGTATCATTCATCGCATCATGCCGGCGGGGTTGCGGACGGGCCGGACAGTCGATCATGGGCGATCACCAAGCGGAGCTGATCCTCCGCGACCAGCCGGCTCACCCGGGCGCGGAACCAGCGTTGCTCGTCCGGCGCGTGGCAGGGATAATCCAGCTCGAAGCATTCCCGCCGGCCGGCCAGCACGTCCCGGATGCCTGCGGCGATGGCCTGCGCCTCCGCGCCACCCTTGCCCCGGGCGCGGTCGCACACGGCCAGGTAGTCATCGCCCGGCTTGGCCGTGGCCAGATCACCGCCATTCCCCGCGACGAAGGAACGCCAGGCCTGGTTGACCGAGACGATGACTCCGCGCTCATCAAGCACACACAACTGGCCCGGCATCGAATCGATCAACGCCTGGACGAATTGAGTGCTGTCCCGCAGCGCATTCTCCGCCCGCCGCAACGGGCTGATGTCAATCAGGGTGATCACCACGCCGGCCTGCGTGCGCGAACGCGCGACGTAGGGCAGGATCCGCGCGAGGATCCACCGGTCCGCGCCCACCGGGACCACCCGGTCGCTGCGCTGGCCGTCACGCGCGGCCGGGATCAGCTCCTGGATCTCGGCCAACACCGGATGGGCGAGGTCGGCGATCGGACGGCCCACATCGTGCGGCAGCAGGTTCAGCTCGCGGTTGATCGCCGACGTGAACTTGCGGATGCGCAGGTCGCCGTCGAGGAAGATCGTGCCGACCTGCGAACTCACCAGCAGATTGTCGATGTCGTTGTTCAGCTCGGTCAACTCGCCGATCTTCGACTGGTATTCCGCGTTGACGGTGTACAGCTCCTCGTTCACCGACTGAAGCTCCTCGTTGGTGCTCTGCAGCTCCTCGTTCGAGGCAAGCAATTCCTCGTTGGTCGCCTGCAGTTCCTCGTTCGAGGTCTCGAGTTCTTCCACCGTGGCCTGCAGGTTTTCGCGGGTCATCTGCAGCTCGTGCTCAAGGTCGCTGATCCGTCGGTTTTGGTCCGACTGCGCATCATACGCCACCGTTTCACCCGGCTCGGCCGGCACTGCGGGCGCGCGTTCCTCGATGTACACCAGCAGGCGCACCGGTTGGCTACCCGAGGACGCCAGCGGTTCGACGCGCAGGTCGGCCTGCCGGAAAACCCCGCCGCACGCGAACCGGATGTTCCGGTAGGCGATTTCCATCCGGTCCTTCAGCGCGCGCGGCACGGCGGTGGACAAGGCCAGGCCCAGTTCCTTGGGCAGCATCTTTACCAGGTTCAGCGAGGCCCGGCCACCGGCCAGGCGCAGGTAGTCGGGCAGGTGCCCGAAGGAGTGCAGCAGTTCTCCCGCTTCATCCACCAGCAGGCACGCCGGAGCGTAACGCGACAGCAGGCGCGATTGCACATCGGCGATCAGCGAATCCTCGGTCAACCGGCGCGCCTCCGCGACCGGCAGGAACGACGCCCGCAACATGCGGTCGCGCGACGGCACGAGATTGACCGCCAACTCCATCGGGGGCGGCATGCCCTTCCGCCGGATGTAGACCTTCCACTTCGCCTCCTCGTTTTCGAACAGGCCCGCCATGTCGCCCACCGTCTCACTGCCGCCGAGGAACAACACACCGCCCTCGATCAGTGAAAAGGCGAAATAGGACAGCACCCGCTGCTGCAGCACCGGTTGCAGGTAGATCAGCAGGTTGCGGCAGCTCACCAGGTCGATCTTGGTGAACGGTGGATCCTTGAGCAGGTTGTGCGGGGCGAAAACCACCATTTCGCGCAGTTCGCGGGCCACCTGGTAGGCGCCGCCACGGTCAATGAAATACCGGCGCAACCGGTCCTCCGACACCTCGGCGGAAATACTCGCGGGATACAGGCCGCCCCCCGCCACCTCGATCGCGCCGCGGTCGATGTCGGTCGCGAACAACTTCACATCGTACACCGTGTCGCGTTTCGCCATCTCCTCGCGCAACAGGATGGCCAGCGAATAGGCCTCCTCGCCGGTCGCACAGCCCGCCACCCACAGGCGGATCACCGGATCATGCGCCTTGCGGTCGAACAGGGCCGGGATCACCGCCTGTTGCAGATAATCGAAGGCCTCGGTGTCGCGGAAAAACTTGGTCACCCCGATCAGCAGGTCCTTGTAGAGCGCCGTCACCTCGGCCGGCGTCTGCTGGAGGTAAGCCAGGTAGTCGCCCACCGACTGCAACTGGGCGATGCCCATCCGGCGCTCGATGCGGCGCAGCACTGTGGCCGGCTTGTACAATCCGAAATCCACCCCGGTGGCCTTGCGGAGGATCGCGGTGATCCGCACGAGGGCATCCTCTTCGACGGCCGGACCCTCCCCCGCCTTCATGACCCGGGCGATGAACGGATGCTGGACGAACCGGATCAACTGCCCCGGTATCTGCTCGGGCGGGAGGATGTAATCGGCGAGCCCGGTGGCGATCACGCTCGATGGCATCCCGTCAAACTTCGCCGTGCCCGGATCCTGCACGATGGCCAGGCCCCCCGCCTCCTTGATCGCCCGGATTCCCCGCGTTCCATCACTGCCCGTCCCCGACAACACGATGCCCACGGCCCGCTCGCCCAGATCCTCGGCCAGCGAGCACAAGAACAGGTCGATCGGCAGGTTCAAGCCGCGCCCGTGATCCTGCTCGGCCAACATCAGCTTTTGGTGGAACACCGTCACGTTGTGCTTCGGCGGAATCAGGTACACGGTGTTCGGTTCGACCGGCATGCCGTCCTCGATCCGCCGTACCGGCATCGCCGTCGTCTTCGACAGCAATTCGACCATCAGGCTCTTGTAATCGGGCGAAAGGTGCTGGATCACCACGAAAGCCAATCCGCTGTCCGCGGGCATGTGGGAAAAGAAGGACTGCAGCGCTTCCAGGCCGCCGGCCGAGGCACCCAGCCCGACCACGATCGACGGGTGTTTCAGGCCCGAGGGACGCACGCGGTCGCCGGACGTCGCAATCTCCTGAACCGGCCCGGATTTCCCCTTCTTCGCGCGTTCCTTCATGCCACCACCCTTTCGCAGTCAGGCTACTATTCCGGCTAGATTCCGCCTCCTCAATGCGAATCAAGTACGATACCTGTTTTTAAGTGATTCCCCGATAACGTGCGAAAAACGCCTACCCGCATCCGGGTATTCATCATCCAATCAAATGATTGACATACCATCCTATCGCTTTATAGTTCGCCTCCTTGAATGGGTCGCAAATACGATTCACACCGCAATAACATGGAGATGAACAGCATGAGACAGGTGCGTTGGTTAGTGGCAGCGCTGGCAGGGTTGACCCTGCAAGCCCAGGCGGAAACGGTGACCTTGCCGGAGGTGCAGGTCGTGGCGGATGAAGCGACGCCGAAGTTCCCGAAAGCGGTGAGTGGCACGGTCATCTATGACGGCAAGAAGGCGGAATCGATCCGCCTGGACAACCGCCCGGCCGTTGCGAACAGCAACTACCGCCAGGCGCTGGAGCAGACCCCCGGCCTGCTGCTCAGCGAGGAAACGAGCCCGCTGCTGAGCATCGGCTACCGCGGCCTGAACCCGCACCGCGCCCAGTTCACCCAGGTGCTGAAGGACGGCATCCCGATCCACGCCGACATGTTCGGCTACCCGGAAGCCTACTACGTTCCCCCGCTCGAGCAAGTGCAGCGCATCGACTTCGTGCGCGGCGGCGGTTCGTTGATGTTCGGCCCCCAACCCGGCGGCGTGCTGAACTACATCACCGCGAATCCCCGCACCGATGTACCGGTCGCCTTCGAGACCCGCCACACCTTCGGCAGCGACAACTTCTATTCGACCTACAACGCGGTCGACGGCACGTCGGACAACATCGGCTACTACGGCTACGGCCACTACCGGGAGGCCGACGGGTTCCGCGAGGCGAACAGCGATTACGATGTGCTCGCCACCGGGATCAAGTTGACCCTCGACACGTCAGAGCAGACCCGCTGGACCATCGTCGGCGACTACTACGACGAGGAACACGGCGAACCCGGCGGCCTGTCGCTGAAGACCGGCGAAGGCGTCGCCAACTACAACGAGAACCGCAACGCCACCACGCGCTTCTTCGACCGCTTCGAGCTCGAGCGCAACTCGGCCTCGGTCGCGATGGACCACGACCTCTCCGACGACACCCTCGTGCAGGTCAAGGCCTGGTACACCTTCTACTCGCGCTATAGCCAGCGCCAGCGCGGCGGCGGTTTCGGCACACTGCCCACCGGCCCCGACGCCAACAGCAACACCATCGAACTGCAGGAGTTCGATACCTCGGCCATCGAAGCCCGCGCCCGCCACGGCTGGACCGCGTGGGACGAGGAGCATACCCTGACCCTCGGCACGATGTACTACTACGTCGAATCCTTCCGTACCGAAAAACGTGGCGCCACCCCCGATGCCCGCGACGGCAAACTCCGCTCGGACACCGACCGGACTGTACACTACGCCCCGGTGTTCGTCGAAAACCGCTTTGTGTTCGGCGACCTTTCGGTGACCCCGGGCTTCCGCCTCGAGAACGTCTGGCAGGATGTCAACGAAACGGTGAACGTCGCGAAAACCGCCGAAGGCACCCCGCTGGGCGACAAGGACGACCACGACACCGTTCCCCTGTTCGGCCTCGGCACCGCCTGGAAGCTCCAGCCGGAGGTGGAACTGTACGCCAACGTGTCGCAGTCGTACCGCCCGAAACTCTACACCGAGGCCGTACCCACAGGCGGCACCACGCTGGTCCCGGAGGATCTTGATCCGAGCGACATCGTCCAGTACGACCTCGGCGCGCGCGGCCAACTCGGCTCGTCGCTGGTTTGGGACGCCAGCGTGTTCCAGATGGACATCAAGGACCAGGTCGGCTCCGTCGCCCTCGACGGCGGCCAGTCCACCGTCGGCAACGTCGGCGATGCCCGCCACCGCGGCATCGAAGCCGCCCTCGAACTGGACATCAGCAGCCTGATCGACGACCTGAACAGCAGCAGCATCAAGGAGGAGATCGGCTCGTTCAGCGTGTTCGGCAACGCCACCCTGCTCGACGCCGAGTTCACCGCCGGCCCCAACGACGGCAACACGCCCCAGTACGCTCCGGACTACATCGTCCGCACCGGGGTTCGTTACGCCCTCGACGACCGCATCCAGATCGCCCTCGGCGGCACCCTCGTCGATGACCACTACGCCGACGACGGCAACCGCGCCGACCGTTATATCCCGAGCTACGTGGTCTGGGACCTGACCGCCGAAGTGAAGGTGTACCGCGACACGGTCAGCCTGTTCGGCGGCATCAACAACCTGCTGGACGAGGATTATTATGCCCGTATCCGCAACGAGGGCATTGATCCCGCGGCCGAGCGCAACTACTATGCCGGCGTGAAATTCGAGTTCGACTAACCTAACGTTGTTTCCGGCGGCAGGATGGGCAGCCGTCCTGCCGCCTTTTTTGTGTATGATCCTCGACACCTTGAACCAACTTTTTGCCCGCGGCGGACCGGTGATGTGGCCGCTGCTCGGCGCCTCCATCCTCGGTCTGGCCATCATCCTCGAACGCGCGGTGTTCTTCCGCCGCCACCGGTTGCCGATGCGCGACTTCGAAGACCACCTGGTCGCACTGCTCCGGCGTGGCGACCTCGCCGCGGCCAAGCGCCTCGCCGCCTCCAGCCGCCACCCGGTTGCCCACATCGCCCGGACCTACCTGGACAACCTCGGCTGTGCGTTTATCACCACCCTCTCCGACAGCGAAGCGCTCCGGCAGGACATCCTGAAACGCGAAGGATCGCGCTGCATGGAGAAGGTCGAACAGCACCTGCGCGGCCTCAGCCTGATCGCCCACCTGTCCCCGCTGCTCGGCCTGCTCGGCACGGTCACCGGCCTGGTCTCCTCCTTCCACGTGATCGAAAAACTCGACGGCCTCGCCCAGCCCGCCCAGCTCGCCGCCGGCATCTGGGAATCGCTGCTGACCACGGTGGTCGGTCTGGTCATCGCCATCCCCTGCCTCGCCGCCTACCACGGATTCGAGCAGAAGGCCGACCGCATCGCCCGCCGCATGTCGTTCATGATCTCGGAACTCAACGAACATTTCGGCAAGCACGGCGGCGACCTCGGGGTCACCCCGACCGCCGATGACGATCACCGGATGGTCGCGTCCTGATGGAGTTCCTCCGCCCCAAACGTCCGTCGTCGGGCATCGACCTCGCGCCGCTGATCGACTGCGTGTTCCTGCTGTTGATCTTCTTCATGCTCAGCTCGTCGTTTCTGCAACCGGCCATTCCCCTGCAACTGCCGGGTTCGACCTCGAAGGAGACGCCCGACCCGAACCGCATCGTGATCAGCGTGGACGGCAACGACACGGTGTTCGTGAACGATGAACCGGTGGCCATCGAGCAACTCGGCGCGACCCTGCTCCGGCTGAGCAACGGCGACACGACCCAACCGGTCCTGTTTCGCGGCGACCAGGCCATCCGCTACGACCGGTTCATCGCCGTGGTCACAGAAACCCGCAAGGCCGGCTTCCGCCAACTCGCCCTCCAGCACCAACCCGCCGTTCCGGCCACCCCGTAACCACGGATGACCGCGAACCCGCAGCGTCCATTTCCCCTGCGCGGCTTTATCGCCGCCTCGTTCGCCGTCCACGCCGCCCTGTTCGCCCTCAGCAGCCGATGGCTCTGGTCGCCACCGATGTTCGACGCCCCGATGGAACCACCCCCGGTGGTTATCAACCTCGAGGAATGGGTCGAACCCGAACCTCAGCCACCGGAACCTCCCCCGCCCGAACCGGAACCTGAGCCAGAGCCAGAGCCGCTCCCCGAGCCGGAACCGGAACCCGAACCTGAACCGGAGCCGGAGCCGGAACCGGAACCCGAACCCATCCCGGAGATCGCCCCCGAACCGCTGCCCCCCGAGCCGACACCGGTGGAGCCGGAGCCGGAACCCGAGCCGGAACCGCCTCCAGCCGCCACCGTGATGGCCCTCGAACAGCCCAGCTACCTGCGTAACCCCGCCCCGCCGTATCCGGGCGAGGCGCGGCGCAACGGCTGGGAGGGCCGCGTGCTGCTGCGCGTCGAGGTGACCGCCAACGGCCGCGCCCAATCGGTCACCGTCATCACCAGCTCCGGCTACCCCGTCCTCGACGAAGCCGCCCGCACCACGGTCGCCCGCTGGCGCTTCACCCCAGGCCGGCTGGGCGGCCAGCCTACGGCCGCCACCGTCGATGTGCCGGTCTCGTTCACGCTGCGCCGCGCCCAGGATCGCTAATCCGAACGTTCAGTTCCTGTTCCGATTCCGTTCACTCTGCCGGAACCGGCGCGGTGGCACTTGCTAACCCGTTCCACATCCGGTACCTATCGTCCTGTGAACCAGAGCCAGGACATGTTGAATCCCTTGGCCTCGCCGGCCTACGCCGCCGACGCATCCTACGATGAAATGTGGGATGCCAACGGACAGGTCCGCGCCCATTGGCAACCGTTCATGCGGGCCTTCGACCTGATCGGGGGGGCATCGCTGGAGAAATTCCGCCAGGAAGCCCGCCGCGTATTCCGCGAAAACGGCGTCAGCTACAATGTGTACGGCGACCCCCACGGCCACCAGCGCACCTGGGAACTGGATCCGATTCCGCTGGTCATCAGCAGCGAGGACTGGGCGGACATCGAAGCCGGCCTGATACAGCGCGCCGAGTTAATGAACCTGATCCTCACCGACGTGTACGGACCGCGCAAGCTGATCGCCAACCGGCTGCTGCCCGCCGAACTGGTACTCGGGCACGAGGGCTTCCTGCGCGCCTGCGATCAATTCCGCCAACCCGAAGGCATGCGCCTGAATGATTTTGCGGTTGATCTCGCCCGCGGCCCCGACGGCCGCATGTGGGTGCTGCGCGACTACACCCAGGCCCCGGCCGGCATCGGCTACGCGCTGGAAAACCGCACGGTGATGACCCGCATCCTCCCGCAATTCTTCCAGGACGGCCACATCCACCGCCTGTCGTTTTTCTTCCGCGCCCTGCGCGCCGGCCTTGCCGCCCTGCCCACCCGGCGCAAGGACCAGCCGCGCATCGTGGTGCTGACGCCCGGCCCCTACAACGAACTGTATTTCGAACACGCCTACCTCGCCTCGTACCTCGGGTATCCGCTGGTGCAGGGCGATGACTTGACGGTGCGCGACGGACAGGTCTGGCTGAAGACCCTCGACGGCTTGCAACCGGTGGACGTGATCATCCGCCGCATCAGCGACCGGTTCTGCGATCCGCTCGAGCTCGCCGAGGACGCGCTGCTCGGCGTCGCCGGCCTGCTCCAGGCCGCCCGCCTCGGCCAGGTCGTCATCGTCAACCCGCTCGGCACCGGCGTGCTG
>CALBHI010000507.1 GCA_937894535.1 uncultured Verrucomicrobiota bacterium | reverse complement strand
AGCGAGCTCAAACGGGGTTTCGGGCGCGAGCGGGGGCGTATCGTGGGTCGGCTGATCCTTGAGTGAGGGTCGACAAACCGCGCCATTTTCAGTATGCTGGTACACGGATGAACAAACGCGAACGCATCCTCCTCGTGGTCATGTCGGTCGCCCTGGTCGCGGGTGGCTTGTCGGTCGTTTCCGATCTCTCGAAACGGAAATCCGGCAAAGCCGGATCCCGCGCCGTCGATCTTGGCGTTCGGGCCTTCGCGGACACCCAGCGGGCCGCACTCGCCGCGGTGCGCCTGACCCCCGGCGAAAAATCCGCGCTCGACCGGGCCGCCGGAACCTGGGCGGAGAGCCCGTTCATCGACCGCGTCGGCGGCATCCGCACCGGCGAAGGCGCGGTCAGCGAGTTTCGCTATACCGGCTTCATGCAATTTGGCGAAAGCCGCCTCGCCATCGTCAATGGTCGTGAATACCGGACCGGCGAAACCATTACCGCCACCGATTTCATCGTCGAAACCATCGAACCGAACCAGGTCATCCTTGTCGCCGGCAAAGGCCGACGCGTGACCATCCCCCTGCAAACCGCCAACGCGCGAAGGAATACCCCATGACCGACGCCTCCCGCCGCCGAACAATGGTCATCCCGACGCTATCGGCCATCCTGAGCCTGTTGATCATCGCCGGATGCGCCTCCACGCCCGATGCGGAACTCCGCGATCCGGTCATGACCGAATGGTCGCGCCCCCTTGCTTCTTCGACCGGCCAGACCGCGGCCTCGCGCGGCCCCATGCCCACACCATCGACCGATATGCCCCCCGCCCTGGTCGCCTCCCCGATGGAAGCCGCCGCCATCGCCCGCTCCGCCTCCGATCGCGCCCTCCCCACCAACATCATTACCGACCTCGAACTGACCGAGGACGCGGATGTCGTGACCGTGCTGCGCACCCTCGCCAAGGCCGCCGGCGTAAACCTGCTGGTCAGCCCGCAAGTATCCGGCACCGTCAGCTTCACCTTCAAGAACCTCCCGTGGGACCAGGCCTTCCGCAGCATCATCAACGCCGCCGGCCTCACCTACTCCTGGGAACATGACGTGCTCCGCGTGATGAACATCGACGACATCAAGCGCAGCCTCGAGCTCGAAACCGCCCTGAAGGAACGCGAGGGCGTACGCGCCGAAAAAAGGCTGATCGAGCCGATGGTGATCCAGGTGATCCCGATCCGTTACGCCAAGGCGAAAACCATCGGCGCGACCATCAAGAACCTGCTCGCCTCCTCCGCGACCTCCAGCGACGCCGCCCTGTCCATCTCCGGCCGCTCCAGCGTTTCGGTGGACGAAGAGAACAACGCCGTCATCGTGCATGCCATACGCGAGGATGTGGAGAAGATGGTCGCCCTCGTGGAGCAACTTGACCGCGTGAAATGGCAAATCCACATCGAAGCGCGCTTCGTCGAAGCCACCCGCGACACCGCCCGCCAGCTCGGCGTGCAGTGGAGCGCCTCGCGCGCCTTCATCAGCGACGGCCGCGCCACCTCGGTCGGCGGCGCCGGTGTCACCCCCTCCGGCTACAACTCCGCCTTCCCCGCCCAGTTCGCCCAGGGCGTCGCCCCGCCCGCCGGCTTTGCCATGGGTGTGATCTCCGAAAAACTCGGCGGCAGTGAACTGCTCAACATGCAACTCACCGCCCTCCAGCAAAAAGGACGCATCAACATCCTCTCCAGCCCCTCCATCACCACCCTCGACAACGAACCCGCCGTCATCGAAAGCGGCGAGGAACGCGCCTACCGCGAAACCAGCGGCACCGGCAACGACCAGGACGTGTCGATCCAGTGGAAGAAAGCCGTGCTGAAACTCGAGGTCGTCCCCCACGTCATCGACGGCGAACACATGCGGGTGGAAATCATCGCCAACAAGGACTCGTTCGACGAAACCAAACCCCAGTCGAACAACGAATTCCCCGTGAACACCAAAAACGCCCGCACCACCGTGCTGCTCCGCAACGGCGAAACCGTGGTCATCGGCGGCCTCTCCGTCGAGAGCAAGAGCGATGTCCAGTCCGGCATCCCGCTGCTGATGGACATCCCCGCCGTGGGCAACCTGTTCAAGAACCGCAGCAAGGCGCAGAAATTTGACGATACGCTGATCTTCATCACGCCGAAAATCGTGACCGGTCCGCGTTGAGGAACATGCCGTGATTATGCGACCCAAACTGGGCGAGATGCTGGTGAACGCCAGCCTGCTCACCCGCGAACAGCTCGACCAGGCCCTTGAAGCCCGGGAAGACGCCTCCGTCCGCCTCGGCGAATACCTGATCAGCAAGGGCCTGATCCGCGAAGACCAGTTGATGGACGCACTGAGCCGCCAACTCCACCTCCCCCGCTACGAACCGGAAAAATTCCCGGTGAACATGGACCTGGCCGCCAGCATCCCCTTTGAACTCGCCCAGCGCCACCGCGTCGTCCCGTTGCAACGCCTCGACCGCGCCCTCGTGCTCGGCATGGGCGACCCGACCGACATCGACGCCATCGACCGCATCGAGCAATTGACCCACCACGAAGTCCGGCCGGTCATCTGCACCAACCGCGAGATCAACCAGCTCACCAACAGCCTCTACGGCAGCTTCGCCGGTCTCGGCGAAATGATCGGCTCGTCCGATGACGCCAAACCGCGCGACGGAAGCGACCCGAACATGGCCGAGGATGTCGAAGTCGGCTCGCTGCTGAACATGGCCGAAGGCGCCCCGGTCATCCGGATGGTGAACTGGATCATCGCCCAGGCCGTGCGCGAAGGCGCCAGCGACATCCACATCAGCCCCGAGGCAAACCACGTCCAGCTCCGCTTCCGCATCGATGGCTACCTGCGCGAAGTCCCCGCCCCGCCGAAAAGCCTGCACCTGCCCATCGTCTCCCGCATCAAGATCCTCTCGCAGATGGACATCGCCGTCTCCCGCATCCCGCAGGACGGACGCTTCACCGTGCGCCTCGACAACCGCGAGATCAACATCCGCGTTTCGACCATCCCCACCACCAACGGAGAAAACGTGGTCATGCGCCTGCTCGACATGAGCGCCTTCAACTACTCGCTCTTCGACCTCGGCATCTCCGACCGCGACTGCAAGATCCTCTCCCGCGCCATCGAAGCCCCCTATGGCATGATCCTCAGCACCGGCCCCACCGGCAGCGGCAAGACCACGACCCTCTATGCCATGCTGAAGGAACTGAACAAACCCGACGTGAACATCATCACCGTCGAGGACCCGGTGGAATACCGCCTGGCCAAGATCCGCCAGATCCAACTGAACACCAAGGCCGGCATGACCTTCGCTTCCGGCCTGCGCGCCATCCTCCGCCAGGACCCCGATGTGATCATGGTCGGCGAGATCCGCGACGCCGAAACCGCCCGCGTGGCCACCCAGGCCGCCCTGACCGGCCACCGCGTCCTCAGCACCGTCCATACCAACGACGCCGCCGGCGCGATCACCCGCCTGATCGACATGGGCATCGAACCCTTCCTCGTCTCCTCCGTGCTCGTCGTCTCCTTCGCCCAGCGCCTCGTCCGCAAGGTCTGCCCCCACTGCGCCGAATCCATCGAAATGACCCGCGAAACCAAACGCTACTGGGGCCTGCCGGAAGAGGACGCGTTCCCGGTCAAGCAGGCCAAGGGTTGCGCCCGTTGCCAGGGCACCGGCTATGCCGGCCGCACCGGCATCTACGAGGTCCTCGTGCTCGACGACCACATCCGCGAAATGGTCGCCCGCCGCGCGAACACCCTCGAGATCAACCGCGAAGCCCGCGCCACCGACAACCTGCGCTCCCTGAAGGACGATGCGCTGGACAAATTGCGCCTCGGCATTACCACCCTGGAGGAGGCCGTCACCGTCGTCGCCGTCTGACGAAACCGGAACCACCATGACCACCTTCCGCTACCAGGCCGTGAATGAAACCGGACGTATCGTCGGCGGCACCATCGAAGCCCAGTCTGCCGACCACGCGAACGACCTGCTCGCCGCCCGCCGCCTGTCCCCGGTGGATGTGCGCGCCGAATCCGCCTCCGCCTCCTCCAGCGGGGCCTGGGAACGATTCGCCCGCCGCTTCAACACCGTCCACCCCGAGGAACTGATCCTGTTCACCAAACAGCTCAGCACCATGCTCAAGGCCGGCATCCCCGTCCTCCGTGTGATGGAAATCCTCGAGGAACAAAACGAAAGCGAACGCCTGAAGGAAATCTGCCGCAGCGTCGCCCACGACATCCGCGGCGGCTCAAACCTCCACCACGCCCTGTCGAAACATCCCGACGTGTTCGACTCCCTCTACTGCAGCATGGTCCAGGCCGGCGAGGCCAGCGGCGCCCTGCCCCAGATCCTCCAGCGCCTGATCTACATCATCAGCCACGAGTACAAGGTGAAGTCCGACATCCGCTCGGTGATGCAATACCCGATCATCGTGCTCGTCGCCCTGACCAGTGCCTTTGTCGGCCTGATCACGTTCGTCATCCCGAAGTTCGCCGCCGTCTATGCCAAGGCCCAGATCACCTTGCCCTTCCCCACCCGTGTCTGCATGGCCTTGAGCACCGTGTTCAACGAGTACTGGCACCTCGTGCTGATCACCCTCACCCTGCTCATCGGCGCATTCATCTTCGCATTGCGCACCCCCGGTGGCCGGTATGTGTGGGACCGGTTGAAGCTTCAAGTGCCGATGATCGGCCCGGTCATGCAGAAAGCCGCCCTGTCCCGCTTCGCCAGCATCTTCTCCATCCTGCAATCCTCCGGCGTCGGCATCATGGATTCGGTCAAGATCCTCGCCGGCGCGATCGGTAACGCCGCCATCGCCCGCGAATTGGCCACCATGGAGAAAAACCTCGAACAGGGCCGCGGCGTCGCCCGCCCGCTGATGCAATCGAAGTTCTTCACCCCGATGTTCGTCAACATGGTCGCCATCGGCGAGGAAGCCGGCAACCTCGACGAAATGCTGAAGGAAGTGTCGAACCACTACGATTCCGAGGTCGAATTCGCCACCCGCCGCCTGACCACCGCCATGGGCCCGATCCTGATGGTCGGGCTCGCCGCCATGGTCGGTTTCTTCGCCCTCGCCGT
>CALBHI010000506.1 GCA_937894535.1 uncultured Verrucomicrobiota bacterium | reverse complement strand
CAGCAGGCCACCCACCCGCCCCTCCCCCGCGTTGTAGGCGGCGAGGGCGAGCGACCAGGACCCGAACCGCTTGTGGAGGAACTTGAGGTAGCGCGCGGCGGCGGTGGCGGAGCGCTCGGGCACGAGGCGCTCATCTTCGGGTCGTAGTGACAAGCCGAAGCGCTCGGCGGTGGCGGGCATGAACTGGTAGAGCCCGAGCGCACCGACCGGGCTGCGCGCTTCGGGATCGAAACTGGATTCGACCTCGGCGAGCCAGACCAGCGCGGCGGGCACCCCTTCGGCGACGAAGATCGGCTTGAGGCGGTCCACGTAGGCGGCGGCACCGCGGGGCGGCGGACGCCGGGCGATCCGTTTCTGCCAACGCTCCTGGCTCATCGTCTTTTTCTTGGCGACCGAGCTGGCGGGAACCGCCGGCGGTTTCGGCGGCGGGGTGGCGATCGAGGTCGGTTTGCGCGCCGGGGGCGGCGGCGGGGGCCGTTTGGCCGCAACCCGCTCCTCGCGCACCACTTCCTCGGCGACCATCAGGTAGTCGAGCCGCTGGCGCAACCAGTCGGCGTAGGGGCGCGCCTCGGGAATGCCGTCGAGGTAACCGAGGGCCATGCCCGCGTAAGGACTGAGCCAGGCGAGGTCCTCGATGGATTCGGATTGCAGGGTGGTGTTGAGCAACTGCCAGAACTGCCGCATCTCGTCGGGCGTGGGTGCGCGGATCATCGAGGGGTCGATGCCGTACTCGGCCGCGAGGTCGGCGACCCCGGGGATGGCGAGCAGATCAAGTTGCGCCCGGCTCGGGTGGGCGCCGATGAGGACCAGTCCAAACAGAGCCAGCTGCAACATTCGTTTCATAACATGATTCACCATGGGATTCGTCGTTGCCCGGACAACGCGAACGCGTTCTCCAGGTGCCGCACCACCGGAGCATCTCCGCCGGGCGTGCCGATGACTTCGACGACATCCATGCGGAAATAATTCGGTTTTTCCTTGAGCCGCATCATGTAGCGGAGTGCGCCGCGCGACAAGGCATTCCGCTTGCGCCGGTCCACCGCGGAAACGGGACGCCCGAAGGCCTCGCTGGCGCGCGTTTTCACCTCGATGAACACGAGGATGTGGTCGGGCGAGCGGGCGATCACGTCGAGTTCATCACGGCGACCAACCCGGACGCGGCGGCCGAGGATGCGGTACCCCTTCCCCGCCAGATACCGCGCTGCGAGCTCTTCACCCCAGACGCCGGTGGCCTGGTTACCGCGCAGCCGGTTCCGCCACGCCGTCCACCATCGCGCAAGCCTACCCGGTCGATCAGGTGTGTTCATCGCCGGACGTGGTGTTGGTGGAAAGAAACGGGAGGTTGGCCTGCGCGACCGGGGCAAAACTACGGCGATGGGCCGGACATGGACCGTGGCGGCGCAAGGCCTCGAGGTGGCGTACCGTGCCATACCCTTTGTGATCGGCAAAGCCATACGGCGGGAACTGGCGGTCAAGGTCGAGGAGCTGGTCGTCGCGGGTGACCTTGGCGATCACACTGGCCGCGGCGATCAACAGGCTGGCACCATCCCCACCGACGATCGCCTGGTGCGGTACGGGCAATCCTTTCACCGGCAGGCCATCCACCAACAGGTAATCGGGCGCGGAGGGCAGGTCAGCGACGGCCCGGGCCATGGCGAGGTGCGTCGCACGCAGGATGTTCATCGCATCGATCTCAGCCGGACTGCACACGCCGAGGCCGGTGAGCACTCCGGGGGTGGAGGTGATGGAAACAAAAAACGCCCGCCTTTTTGCATCGGTCAGGCGTTTGGAGTCGGTCAACCCGCGCCACGCTCCGGCAACGAGGGATTCGAGCAGGTCCAGCGGCGCGCTCACGGCTGCGGCAACCACCGGGCCTGCCAGCGGACCACGACCGGCCTCGTCAACCCCGGCCAGGCGTTGCACGCCGGCGGTGGTCCAGTGCCGCTCGTGTTCGAGCATGGCCGGATCAGGCTTCGGCGCGATCTTCCTTCGCGACCTTTTCCTTGATCTTGGTCTTCTTGCCGCTCAGGGCGCGCAAGTAGTAAAGCTTCGCGCGCTTCGGCTGCCCGCTGCGCTCGACCTCGATCTTCTCGAGGCTCGGGGAGTACACCGGGAACACGCGCTCGACACCTTCGCCGTAGGAAATACGGCGCACGGTGAAGGTTTCGGTGCTGCCCGTTCCGTCGCGGGCGATCACGGTGCCGGCGTACAACTGCACGCGCTCCTTGTCGCCTTCGCGGATTTTCACATGCACCTTGACGCTGTCGCCCACGTTGAAAGCCGGGATGGAACGGCCGTTGCGCTGTTCCTGATCGATTTTTTCGAGAAGTTTGGTAGCCATGATCGTGTTTCCTGTTAGCAAAGGGGCGTAATACTAGTCGGAACGGGGTCTACGTCAAGGGATTAATGGGTCGCGGCGGTTATTTAACCGCGATTGGACGCGAATCGACACGACGGCGCAAAACATGACGCGTTCATGGACCCGGGGCAGAACGTGGTTCCCTATTCGAGTCCATTCGTGTTTATCCGTGGTTTCCACAACCTTACAGCAGATCCGGTCGGCGGGCTTTGGTGCGTTGGCGGGCCTGCTCGGCGCGCCATTTGGCCACTTCGGCGTGGTCGCCGGAGAGGAGGACGTCGGGAACGCGCCGGCCTTCGAATTCCTCAGGGCGGGTGTAATGGGGGTATTCGAGCAGGTTTTCCGAAAACGATTCCTGGTCGGCGGCCCCTTCCCCGCCCAGTACGCCGGGGAGCAGGCGGACGGCGGCGTCGATGACCACGGCGGCCGGGAGCACGCCGTTGGTGAGGACGTAGTCGCCGATGGAAATCTCGTCATCGACCAGCGCGTCGCGGACCCGCTCGTCGATGCCTTCGTAATGGCCACAGATGAAGATCAGGTGCGGGTAGGTCGCCAATTCGCGGGCGATGGCCTGCTTGAACACGCGGCCCGATGGCGTCATCAGAATAACCCGCGATGCGGGTTGGCGGACCGAGGCGACCGCCTTGAACAGGGGTTCGGGTTTCATCACCATGCCGGGACCGCCGCCGTAGGGACGGTCATCGGTGGTGCGGTGGCGGTCGGTGGTGAAATCGCGCAGGTCGATGGCGCGGAAGGAAACGGCCCCGAGTTTGGCCGCACGTTTCATCATGCTCTCCCCCAGAAAGCCATTCAGCATGGCGGGGAAGATGGTGATGACGTCGATCTGGAGCACCGGGACGGGCTCCGGATTATTCGACCACTTCGATCAGGGCGCGCTGGCCGTTGCGGGCGGCGAGCTGGCCGATGAGGGTACGGACGGCGCCGATGGTCTTGCCGTTTTTACCGATGACCTTGCCAATGTCATCGGCATGGCAACGGAGTTCGAAGATGACCAGTTTATCGCCGGCCACTTCCGTCAGCTTGAGGTCGCCGGGGTGGTCGACCAGATCGGCCAACAAGGTCTTAACGTACGATTGCAGGGACATGGCGCGGGGCTCAAGCCTGGGCTTCGGCGGCGGCCGGAGCCGGGGCGACCTGCGGGCGCTTGCGGTTCTTGCGCACCAGGCTCTTCGCGGTGTCGGAGATGTGCGCACCCTGGCTGAGCCAGTAATCAATGCGATCCTGCTTGAGGAGGTAGTTGTTCTCGCTCTTCACCAGCGGGTCGTACCAGCCGAGGCTTTCGATGTAATCGCCTTCGTGCTTCTTCAGCGTGTTCTGGACGACCAGACGGAAAAACGGCTGGTCCTTCTTACCCATCTTCTTCAAACGAATCGTAATCGACATAATGCAATCTCCACCGACAAAGGGCTGGTTTTCTACCCTACCGCCCGAACCGTAGCAACCTTTTTTGGTGCTTCTTCATTTGTTTGGCCATCTTCCGGGCCGTCTCGAACCGCTTGAGGAGGTCATTGACGTGCCGGACTTCCAACCCGCATCCACGGGCGATCCGTTTTCGTCGGCTGGCATTGATAATGCCCGGGTTACGACGTTCACGGGGAGTCATGCTGAGGATCAGGGCCTCGGTGCGTTTCATCTCCGTGGCGCTGGAACCCCCGGTCAGGCCCTGCTTCACGCGGTCGGGCAAGTTACCAACCCCGGGCAGCATTTCAAGCAGATTCTCCAGCGGGCCGAGCTTTTTGAGCTGGCGGATCTGGCCGAGGAAATCCTCCAGGGTGAAGTCGCCCTTGGTTAACTGGGCCTGCATCTCCTCCATGTCGGCGTCCTGCATGGCCTCCTGGGCCTTTTCGACGAGGGAGACGATGTCGCCCATGCCGAGGATGCGCGAGGCCATCCGGTCCGGGTGGAAGGGCTCGAGGTTTTCGACTTTTTCGCCGGTGCCGACGAGCAGGACGGGGCATCCGGTGACCGAGCGGACGGAAAGCGCGGCACCGCCGCGGGCGTCGCCGTCGAGCTTGGTGAGGATCAGGCCGGTGAGCCCGACCTCCTTGTGGAAGGTGTCGGCGACATTGACCGATTCCTGGCCGATCGCCGCGTCGAGGACGAGGATGACGTTGCGCGGTTTGGTGGCGGCGCGCAGGTCCTTGAGCTCCTGGACGAGTTCACCGTCGATCTGGAAGCGCCCTCCGGTATCGAAGATGACCAGGTCGATCATCCGGTTTTCCGCCTCCTTGAGGGCACGGGCCCCGAGGGCGGGGACCGTTTCACCCGGCAGTGGGGCGAGGCAATCGACGCCGACCTGTTGGGCGAGGATCTGCAATTGGTCCACGGCGGCGGGGCGGCGGATGTCGCAGCCGACGACCATGACGCGGCGGCCGAGCTTGCGGAAGCGGTTGGCGAGCTTGCCCGTGGTGGTGGTCTTGCCCGAACCGTGCAGGCCGAGCATCATGACCGTGGCCGGGCGGCCGGAAAGATCGAAGTCGGCGGCGCTTCCGCCCAGCAGCGCGACCATCTCGTCGTGCACATGCTTGGTGAACTGCTGACCCGGCGTGACGCTGTCGACCACATCCGCGCCCATCACCTTTTCGCGGACCTTGCCGATGAAGTCCTTCACCACCTGGAAATGCACATCGGCTTCCAGCAAGGCCAAACGGATATCGCGCAAGGCATCCTGGATGTTCTTCTCCGAAAGCTTTCCGTAGCCGCGGAGGTCCTTGAAGGTTTTCTGGAGCGATTGTCCGAGTTTGGCAAACATAAGCGTCACGGGTCGGGGGTGATCGGGGGAACGGGCTCCGGCGGTTCGGGCGCGGCTACCGCACCCTCATCGGTGGCGGCATCATCTCCGCGCCGGGTGGCCGGTTTATCGGACAGCGGGTAATCGATGATCTCGACGATCTCTTTCCAGTCGTTGGCGCGGTGGAGGCCACGGCCATCACAGCGCCGGCAAGTGCGCCAGGTCGCCTCTTCTTCAACCCGCCCGGCCCCGCCGCAGGCCGCACACAGGACATCCTCGTCATCGAATCGACGCACCGTGTGGTATCCGATGCCGAAGCAGGTCGGGCACATGGTCCTGATCTGGGGGTTTTCCGGATCGCGGATGGTTCCCAACTTGGCGCATTCGACGCAATAGATCCGGGAGATCTCGAACGGCACGAACAGGTGGTTGTTGCGCGAAAGCCAGAACGCCTGGCCGAGCAACAACAAACCGACCAGGACACCTACCGGCAGGACGAAGTTGTTGGGACGCCCGCCGCGGCGGGTCGCACCTTTGGTCATGCCGCGAAGGATCGGGATCATTTCACGCCCCCGGCAAACCGTATCTGGTTGTAGAAATCACGATGCACACAAACCTGCTGGTATCCGGTGGATTCCATCAAAGCCTGCACGGCAGGCCCCTGGTCTTCCCCTATTTCGAGCCATACCCTACCACGGTTTTTCAAAACGGTAAAAGTTTGTTCGAGCAACCGGCGGATCACGGCTAGCCCGTCCTCCCCGCCATCAAGGGCCAGGCGTGGTTCGTAGCGGCGAACCGTGGCGTCGAGGGTTTCGATGACGGCCCGGGCGATGTACGGAGGATTGCTGACCACGGCATCGAGCGAGGCCGGGGCAAACCCGTGAAGCAGGTCGCCACGCACAAACTGGATGCGGGTGGCGAGACCGAGCGCTTCGGCGTTTTCACGGGCAAGGGCGAGGGTGGCTTCCGAGCAATCGATGGCCTGCACCACCGCATCCGGGCAGGACCGGGCCAGGGCGAGGGCCATGCACCCGGTACCGGTTCCGACATCGGCGACGGCGAGACCGGGACGGCTCCAGAACACGCGGTCGGCCAGAACGCGGGTGATCAATTCCTCGGTCTCGGGCCGCGGCACCAGGGCCCGGGCATCGGTACGGACCGAAAAATCGAGAAACGGCGTGTGGCCGATCACATATTGCAAGGGCTCGTGGTTGGCCAGCCGCTCGAAGCCTTCGCGGATTCGTGCGCATTGGACGGGGGTGGCCCCGGCGGCATGGAGTTCCCCGCGCGATACGCCCAGCACCTCGGCTAGCCACCACCCCGCGGTCGCCGCGGGATCCGCAACGCCGGCCGCATGCAACCGGGCTTCGCCCTCGGCCAGCAAGGCCTCCGCCGGGATCATGAGCCGAGTTCGCGCTTCAGGCGCTCCTCGATGTCGCGCGCATACAAGGCATCCATCAACGCATCCATGTCGCCCTCGATGAAGGCCTTGAGGTTGTACAGGGTCATGTTGATCCGGTGATCGGTCACGCGGTTCTGGGGAAAATTGTAGGTGCGGATGCGTTCGCTGCGGTCGCCCGATCCGACCTGCAGCCGGCGTTCGGTGGCCTGGCGCGCGGCATCCTCCGAGCGCGCCTTGTCGAGCAGGCGCGTGGCCAGCACCTTCATTGCCTTGGCCTTGTTCTTGTGCTGCGACCGCTCGTCCTGGCACTGCACCACGATGCCGGTGGGCAGGTGGGTGATGCGCACCGCGGATTCGGTCTTGTTGACCTTCTGGCCACCCGCGCCCTGGGCGCGGAACAGGTCGAGGCGGATATCCTCCGGCTTGATCAACACCTCATCGGCTTCGTCGGCCTCGGGCATTACCGCCACCGTGGCGGCGGAGGTATGGACCCGGCCTTGGGCCTCGGTCTCGGGCACACGCTGGACGCGGTGTCCGCCGCTCTCGTACCGCAACACGCGGTACACATCCGCACCTTCGACGGAAAAGATGATTTCCTTGAATCCGCCGAGTGCGGCATCGCTGGAATCGATCACCCCGACCGTCCAGCCACGCTGCTCGGCATACCGCGCATACATCCGGTAGAGATCGGCGGCGAACAACGCCGCTTCCTCGCCCCCGGTTCCGGCGCGGATTTCCATGATGGTGTTGCGGCTGTCGTTCGGATCCGGCGGCAGCAAGGCCACCATCGCCCGGCGTTCGGCAGCCGGAAGGCGAGCCTCGATGTCGGCCAGTTCCGCGGCAGCCATCTCCCGCATGGAGGATTCGGTGGATGCATCCTCCAGCATGGCCTTCAGATCATCGCGCTCATCGAGCAGGCGCACATAGCCGTGGCATTGGTTCAGGATGTCCTTCACCCGTTGGTGTTCGGCCAGCTTCTCCCGCAGGATGCGCGGATTGGCGCTGGTTTCGGGCTGGGCAAGCTCATGTTCGAGTTCCCCCACCTTGAGCGCCAACCGGTCAATATATGGACGATCAATCATCATGTTCGTACACGCACGGGAATTCCAGGGACTGGACACGGATCGAAGGGGCGCGTCCAGGCAATGGACCGGTTGCCGGCGGTGACAACGCCACCGGCCGCCCACGCGTCCGACCCGGCGAACCTAGGGATTTGATGCCGGCTCGACCGGGGCCGCACGCTTCTTCGGAACCGCCTTGGAGTAATCGATCTCCTCCTCGTCGGCCGCAGGCTTGGCCACCACCGGAGCCTCCAGCCGTTCAACAACCTCGGCCACGGCACCATCCGCCGTTTCCTCGACCACGCGAAATTCAACCCGTTCGCCAACCTGGACGTCCGGCACCACGATCGACTTGCCGCGCAAGGCGACCACACCTTGTCCGTCTTTGTTTAGTTCGGGAATTTCGACCCGGAACAATTGTCCGACCAGCGACTCGACAACCGGTGTTTCCTCTGCCGGCGCAACCTCGGGAAGCGGATGACCCGAGGCCAACCGCTCGACCAGCGTCGCCTCGGCGGAATCAGCACCGATCCGGGTGATCTCAATCACCGCCACATCACCTTTACGCGTGCCGGGCACGGCAAAGGAACGCTCCCCGATCCGGGTCAGTCCGACCGCACCATCCTCATCGACGATCAGCACCTTGAAACGCCCACCCTCCGCCGCCACCGCGCCGGCGTTGGTCATGGCATCGCGCACCTCGATGACCGCCGGCACCGCCGTGCCAGCCGGTGCCGCCGCCGGTTCGCGCGGTTTGCAGGAAACCGTCACGCCCGCCATGACCACCGCAGCACCCACCGCGAGTACCCAGACCCGCCGAACTACATCACCCGTATTCATGGAATAGCTCTCCTGAAAGAATCCTTCATGGACCCAAAACGCGTATGTTGTAGCACAGACCGACGGAAAGGCAATGCGCGTTGCAGGCGGCGGCCAACAAGCACGCTTGACGCGATCGGACCAACCCGCGATAACCGGCCGCCATGGAACCCGTCACCCTGCTGCTCGCCGCCCTGCTCGCCGGAGATGCCCTGCTCCAAATGATCAGCAACGGGCTGAACCTGCGCTACGCCCGGCCCGAATTGCCCGCCGAGTTCACCGGCTGGTTTAAACCGGACCGCTACCGCACCGCGCAGGATTACCTGCGCGCCACCACGCGGTTCGAACAGCGTCAATTGTTCATCACCGGTGCCATCACCATCGCGTTCCTGATGGCCGGAGGCTTCGGCGTTGTGGACGCCTGGGCCCGCTCGTGGGGATTCGGCCTGATCGGCACCGGCCTCGTCTTCACCGCCGTGCTGATGCTCGCCTCCATCCTCATCGACCTGCCCTTCCAGATCATCGATACGTTCGGCATCGAACAGCGCTTCGGCTTCAACCGCACCACCCCGCGCACGTTCGCCGCCGATCAGCTCAAGTCAATCGCCCTCACCGCCGCGCTCGGCGCCCCGCTGTTCGCGGCCATCCTCTGGTTCTTCACCGCGGCCGGACCGTGGGGCTGGGCCATCGCCTGGGGCGCGGTCACGCTGTTCCAACTGGTGATGATGGCCTTGGCCCCCTCGCTGCTGCTGCCGCTGTTCAACACCTTCACCCCGCTGCCCGACGGCGAACTGAAGTCCGCGATCGAGTCGTATGCGCAGCGCGAGCAGGTGCCGTTGTCGGGCATTTACTCGATCGACGGATCGCGGCGCTCGAGCAAAACCAACGCCTATGTGACCGGCCTCGGCCGGTTGAAACGGATCGCCCTGTTCGACACGCTGATTGCCAAGCACACCGTCCCGGAACTCGTCGCCGTGCTCGCCCACGAGGTCGGCCACGCCAAACTCGGCCACCTGCGCCGCATGCTGTTGACCTCCATCATCACCACCGGCGTCATGTTTTTCCTGCTGTCGCTCTGCCTGCACCGGCACGAACTCTACGCCGGCATCGGCGTGACCTGGCCACCCGGCGAACCCGCCCCGCTGTATGCCGGCATGATCACCTTCAGCATCCTGATGGCGCCGCTGAACCGGTTGCTGTCCATCGCCTCCCACCGCCGCTCGCGCCGCCACGAATTCGAGGCCGATGCCTACGCCGCGCGCACTACCGGCGACGCGGACTCCATGATCAGCGCCCTGAAGAAACTCGGCGTCGAGAACCTCTCCAACCTGACCCCGCACCCCTTCACCGTCTGGCTCGAATACAGCCACCCGCCCCTGCTCGACCGCATCCGCGCCCTGCGCACCCTCCCGCCTGCGTGACGCATGCACATCGACCTGGCCAGCCTGCATGATCTCGACGACCTCGCGCCGTTGTTTGATGCCTACCGCCAGTTCTACGGTTTCCCTCCCGATCTGCCCACCGCCCGCGCCTTCCTCCAGGCGCGTTTGGTCCGCGGCGAATCGGTGATCCTCCTCGCGCGCGACGACACCCGGCACGCCACCGGCTTCGTCCAGCTCTACCCCACCTTCTCGTCCCTCGCCCCCGGGCCATCCTTCATCCTCCACGACCTGTACGTCGCGCCGGAAGCCCGACGATCCGGTATCGCCACCACCCTGCTGCGCGCCGCCGAAACCCACGCCCGCGCTGCCGGCGCAGTCAGCATGACCCTCGCGACCGCCGTCACCAACCACGCGGCCCAACGGCTCTATGAACGCCTTGGCTGGATCCGCGACACCGCATTCCTGACCTACGAACGAACGCTCACCTGAACCGTCCGCATCCGCCCGGTTTACCTTGTCCCGCCTTCCGGCCTGTGCCAGCATGCCCACCCCGATCATGAACGCCACACCCGCACAACTCGCCGCCCGCAACGCCATGCGCCTTTCCGTCAGCGCGGGCGTGGTCATGCTGATCATCAAGTTTACCGCCTATGCGTGGACCGGCTCGACCGCGATCCTCAGCGACGCCGCCGAGTCGATCGTCCACATGATCGCCGTCCTCTTCGCCGCCTATAGCCTGTGGCTCGCCCGCAAACCCGCCGATGAAGGCCATCCCTACGGCCACGCCAAGATCAGCTTCTTCTCGGCCGGGCTCGAGGGCGCCATGATCCTGTCCGCCGCCCTGCTCATCATCCTGGTCGCCATCCAGGACTGGATGACCGGCCTGAGCCTGCGCAACCTCGACACCGGCATCGCCCTCACCGCCACGGCCGCCGTGCTGAACGCCGCCCTCGGCTGGCACCTGATCCGCATCGGCCGCCGCCACCGCTCGCTCATCCTCGAGGCCAACGGACAACACGTGCTGACCGACTGCTGGA
>CALBHI010000505.1 GCA_937894535.1 uncultured Verrucomicrobiota bacterium | reverse complement strand
GATCGGACATGCCGACTGGAATGACTGCCTGAACCTGAATTGTTTCTCCACCGAACCGAACGAATCCTTCCAGACCGCTGGCGATGTGCACGGGTCCAAGGCCGAGTCGGTCATGATCGCCGGGTTGTTCCTGAAAGCCGCTGATGACCTGATGCGCCTGTACCAGTGGCTGGGCCGGCCCGATGACGCCGCGCGGTTGCAGGACCATCACGCCACCATGCTCGCCAGCATCGAGGAGAAGGCGTGGGACGGAGCCTGGTACCGCCGCGCCTACGATGCGGAGGGAAGGCCGGTCGGGTCCGCCAATAACGAAGAGGGACAGATCTTCATCGAGAGCCAGGGCTGGTGCATCCTCGGCGGAGCGGGGCGCACGAATGGCCGGGCCCGCCAGGCGCTGGACAGCGTGCACGAGCGCCTGTTCACCGCCCACGGTGTGGTCCTGCAGCAGCCCGCCTACCAGACCTACCACCTGCACCTCGGCGAGGTCTCGAGTTATCCCCCGGGCTACAAAGAGAACGCGGGCATCTTCTGCCACAACAACACCTGGATCCAAATCGCCTGGTGTATGCTAGGCGAAGGTGACCGGGCGCTGGAATATTACCGGAGCATTTGTCCGGCAGCCAAGGAGTCCATGATCGACCGCTACCGCTGCGAACCTTACGTGTACGCGCAGATGATCGCGGGAAAAGATGCGCCGGATCATGGGGAGGCCAAAAATTCCTGGCTGACCGGGACCGCCGCCTGGACCTTTGTGGTGCTCTCCCAACACATCCTCGGCATCCAGCCCGATTATGAAGGCCTCACCGTGGATCCCTGCATCAGCCGGGACTGGCCGGGCTTTCGCGTCGAGCGCCGGTACCGGGGCGCGCTCTATGACATCGAAGTAAACAATCCGCGCAGGGTGTGCCGCGGAGTCAAGACCTTGACCGTGGATGGCCACGTCGTCGCCGGCAATCGCATCCCCCTCGCCCCGGCCGGAAGCCGGGTCCGGGTAAGCCTCGAACTGGAAGGATGAATCCATGACACCACCCGAAAAACCAAAACCGGCCAAGGTGCCGCTCGGCTCCAAGGTCGCTTACGGTGCAGCCGGCCCGGTGGATATCTGGTGCACCTGGGTGCCGCTCGGCATGGCCAACCAGGTGTTCAACATGACCCTCGGGCTATCCCCCATCCTGGTGAGCATGGCCTTCGCAATCTTCCGCCTGTACGACGCGATCATCGACCCGCTGATGGGATGGATTTCCGACAACACCCGCACCCGCTGGGGACGGCGCAAACCGTACATCCTCGTCGGGGCCATCCTCACCGGCCTGTGTTTTCCCCTCATCTGGATGGTGGGCCGCGACTGGTCCCCCGCCGCCATGACCGCCTGGTTGATCGTCACCGGCATCCTGTTTTACACCTGCACCACGCTCTGGAACATGCCGTACCAAAGCATGCTGCTGGAGATGACCACGGACTACAACGAGCGGACAACCATCACCAGCTTCCGCGCTTTCTTCCAGAACTTCAGCACCATCGTCGCCACCTGGGTCTGGGCCATCACCCAGTTGCCCTATTTTATGGATACGGAAACCGGAAAACCGGACACCCTGGCGGGCATTCGCACGGTTGCGGTGGCGATGGGGATCATGGTGATTGTTCTTGGTCTTCTTCCGCTGCTTGTCAAAGCCCGGGCCGACGCCGCACCGCTTTCCGCGACAAAAACCCGGCTGCGGGAAAGCTTCCGCAAGACCATGTCGCACAAACCCTTCCTGATCATCCTTGCCTTCGCCGTCCTGTTTTCCTTCGGTGGCAGCATGGTCGGATCGTTCAACGTCTATGTCTCCACCTACTATGTCTACGGCGGCGACCAGGCCGGGGCCTCGATCATCAACGGGTTGTCCGGAACGATCGGACTGTTCCTCTCCATCGGCTCGCTTCCCCTGTTCAACCTCCTCTCCAGGCGCATCGGCAAAACCCGGACCCTGTTCATCTGCGTCGGAATTCAAATCCTTTCCACCGCAACCAAATGGTGGACCTATACACCCGACTTCCCCGAACTGATCATCGTCGCCAACTCCCTGATGTACATCAGCAATGCCGGACTGTGGGTCATGCTGCCCTCGATGATGGCCGACTCGGTGGATGCCGATGAACTGAAGACCGGGGAGCGTCGCGAGGGCTCCTTCGCCTCGGTCTTCTCGTGGATCCTGAAGGTGAGCATGACCGCCGGCTTGGCCCTGAGCGGTCCGCTGCTCGCCATCACCGGTTTTGATGTGAAAGTCGGACCGGTGCAACCGGAAGACGTGCTGACCAGGATGCGGCTGATCATGACCGTGCTGCCCTCGGTGATGCTGGTGTTCGCCGCCCTGGTATTGATGCGCTATCCGCTTGGTCCCTCGCGCATGGCGGAGATCCGCACGCAATTGGACGAACGCAAGGAAAACACGGACGACCGGCAACCCGCCTGAAGAAACCCGCCGTGAACCCTCCGCCCGACCATCCCTACCGGAACCCCGCGTTATCCGTTGCCAACCGGGTCGCCGACCTGTTGGCGCGCATGACCCTCGAGGAAAAAGTCGCGCAGATGTGCTGTTTTGTGCGCGGGCCCGCCCCGGTGGATGACCACGGCCGCTTTTGTCCGGAGAAGGCCCTTGCCATTTTCCCGCATGGTCTCGGCGGCATGGGCCAACCCGGAGACCTCGGCAAATGCCCTGCCGGGTATACCCCGCGGCCGGCCATGGAGATGGCCGCCGCAGCACCTTGTTCCACCGGTGCCCGCGAAACCGCGGACATCACCAATTCGATCCAGCGGTTTTTCATCGAGCAAACCCGCCTCGGCATTCCCGTCCTGTTTCATGTGGAGTTGCTGCATGGCCTGGCCGCGCAGGACGGCGTGTGTTTTCCCCAAGCCATTGGCCTGGCCAGCGCGTGGGATGAGACCCTGATTCGCGAGGTCTTCGCGGCGGCAGCGGCGGAATCCCGGTCGCGCGGCTTGGCCCAGGCCCTCTCCCCCGTGCTCGATATCGCCCGCGACCCCCGCTGGGGCCGCACCGAGGAAACCTGGGGCGAAGACCCGTACCTCTGCTCCCGCTACGCCGTCGCCGCCGTGCGCGGCGCGCAAGGTGAAGGATCGTCCCTCAGCCCCGACCACGTGGCCATCACGCTCAAACACTTCGCCGCCTACGGGCAGTGCGAGGGAGGCCGCAACACCGCACCCGCCAATCTCTCCGAACGCGTGCTGCGCGAAGTTCATCTCCCACCGTTTGAAGCCGCCATCACCGAGGGCGGCGCGCTCGGTGTCATGCCCGCGTACAACGAAATCGACGGCATTCCCTGCCATGCCAACCGGTGGCTGCTGCACGATATTCTGCGCAAGGAGTGGGCATTCGAAGGCGTCGTCATCAGCGACTACTCCGCCATCCGCAGCTTGTGCGATCCGGATGAGGGTCACCACGTCTGCCCCGACGCCGAAGCGGCGGCGCAACGCGCCCTTCACGCCGGCGTGGACATGGAAACGCCCGACGGCTTTGCTTACCCCACCCTCATGGAGCAGGTGCGCAACGGGCAGGTCAGCGAAGATGCGGTGAATACCGCGGTCAGCCGCATCCTCCGCCTGAAGTTCCTGCTCGGGCTGTTCGACCATCCGTATGTGGACCCGGACCGCGCCGAACGACTGTGCGGCAGCACGGAGCACAACACACTGGCCCTGCGCGCGGCCCACCGCTCCATCGTACTCCTGAAGAACGACCGGCAGACGCTTCCATTCTCCCGGGCACGCCTGGCGAAGCTGGCGGTCATCGGCCCCAACGCCGCGGACTGCCATATCGGAGGGTATTCCGGATGGCCGAGCTATGCGGTGGACCTGCTCAGCGGCATACGCAACCGCGCGGGTGCTTCGATCGACGTGGTCTATGCCGAGGGATGCCGCATCACCGAAAACCGGGGGGCGCGGGACTGGATGTCCGAGGTCAAGATCCCGCCGCGCGGGGACAACGAAGCCCGCATCGCGGAAGCCGTGGCCGTGGCACGGGAGGCCGACGCCATCGTCGTGGCCATCGGCGAAAACGAGGAGCTGTGCCGTGAAGGGATGGACATGGATTCCCTCGACCTGGTCGGACCGCAAAACGAACTGGTCGCCGCGCTGGCCACCCTGGGCAAGCCCCTCGTCGCCGTACTATTCAATGGTCGCCCCCTGTTGCTCAACCAGGTGGCCGAACAAGCCGACGCCATCATCGAAGCCTGGTACCTTGGACAGGAAACCGGCCACGCCGTCGCTGACGTGCTGTTGGGTGATATCAATCCCGGGGGCAAACTACCGATCACCTTCCCCCGTACCACCGGATCGTTGCCGGTGTATTACAACCGCAAACCCTCAACCGCCCGTTATACCTTCGGCGAAAATACCCCGCTCTATCCGTTCGGCTACGGTCTCAGCTACACCACGTTCCGCTACGACAACCTTCGCATCGACCCCCCGGTCATCCGGGCGGATCAAGCGACGCATGTGGAGGTCACCGTCACCAACACCGGAACCCGTACCGGCGACGAGGTGGTGCAGGTGTACCTCCGCGACCGGGTCAGCTCGGTCACCCGCCCGATCAGGGAACTCAAGGGCTTTGAGCGCATCACCCTGGCGCCAGGCGAATCGCGCGCCGTGCGTTTCGAGATTGGGTTTGAACACCTTTGCTTCTACAACGAGGATATGAAACGGGCCGTGGAACCGGGCGCATTCGATCTTTTTGCGGGCGGAGATTCGAACGCTTCGTTATCCGCGGTGCTCACGGTGACGACATGAAAACATGCACAGCAGATGTAGCCATCATCGGCGGCGGCTTCGGCGGCGTGGCTGCGGCGTTGGCCTCGCTCGAACAAGGCCGCTCCGTGGTGATGATTGAACAGTATCCGTGGATCGGCGGACAAGTCACCAGCCAGGCACTGTGCGTACTCGACGACTACCACGACCCGGTCGGCGAGACCACCGGCATCAGCCGCGCTTATGCCGAATTCCGCCGTCGCGTGCGCGAGCATTACCGGGAACACCTTCCTCTCTCCCCGCTGGGTGCGGCCCAACTTTACCTGAATCCCGGTCAGGCCATCTGCTCCCACCTCGCGGCCGAACCACACATCGCCCACGCGGTGTTGATCGCCTGGCTCAAGGAACGTTGCGCCCGCCCCGAACAACTTCGGCTTTTCATCGGATACCGAGCCCGCTCGCTTCACCGGCAGGACGACACCATCGTTTCCTGCATCGCCGAACCGGTCGACACGCAGGCGAGCGAAGCCTTCCAGATCGAGGCGGGATTTTTTCTCGATGCCACCGAGACCGGCGAAACGTATCCACTCCTGGACATTCCCTTCCGGACCGGATCGGAAGCCCGCGCGGCCTTCGACGAGCCGCATGCCCCCGCCACGGCGTTGCCGGACTCCCTGCAATCAATCACCTGCTGCCTCGCCGTGGAGTTCGTACCCGGCGGCGATTTCCGTGTTGAGAAGCCGGACGATTACGAACGCTGGCGTGACCGCCAAGCCTTCGCCTTGTATGCCCCGGGATGCAGCTCCTCCTTCCCTGCCCGGATGTTTGAAGCCAGCACCTCGCCCCAAGGTCAGTACGTCTCCGGCGCGTGGTATTACCGCAGCGTGCGCGATCCGCGCAATTTCGCCCAACCGGGACTGACCGCGCGCACCATCATCAACGTCTCCGGCAACGACTACCATGACGCGCCGTATCTCGCCCGGCCGCAGGATGCCCGGGCACTGGACGATGCCCGCCATCTGTCAGCCTGTTACCTCTACTGGTTGCAGCATGAAGCGCCTCGCGATGACGGCGGCCGCGGCTATCCGGAAATCCGGGCCGTCCCGGAAATGACCGGCACGGCGGACGGCATCGCCATGGCCCCCTACATCCGCGAGGGCCGACGCCTCGCCGCCTGCACCACCGTCACCGAACGCGACCTGCATGCGCAGTTCTGGCCGGGCAGCCGGGCCCGGCCCTACGCCGATTCCATCGGCCTGGGCTGTTACATGATCGATATTCACCGCACCACCGGCGGAGCACCGAACGTGTGGGAACCGGCCCGCCCCTACCAGATTCCGCTGGGCGCCCTGGTGTCCCCGGAGCTTCGCAATTTCGCCGTGGCCAACAAGGGCATCGGCGTCACCCAGATCGCCAACGGCGCCTACCGGCTACATCCGGTGGAATGGGCGATCGGCGAAGCGGCCGGCCTGCTGGCCGACTACGTCCTGACCCACGCACCGCACCACCCACATTTACAAGGCGCTGGGTTACGCAAGTATCAACGCGCGCTTGTCCGTCGCGGCGTGCCGGTCTACTGGTACCAGGATGTACCCTTCGACCTGCCCGGGTTTGAAGCGATGCAGATGCTCGCCGTCGAGGGCATCTGGACCGGCGATGACGAACACCTGCGTGGCCAGCCCTTCGACAGCATCAACTACCACCGCGCGCCGTTTGTCGCCGCCCTGGAAAAACTTCCCGACCTGCCGGATCGTGACCTGCTGCGCCGGGTCTATCTCACCGCGCACAACGCCCGCAAACACGATGTCATGCAGGTCGTTGACACCCTGCGGCTATCATGATGAAGACCGTATCCCTCATGAAAAACAAACTCACCTTTCCCGCGTCGTTTATGTGGGGTGCGGCCGCCGCGAGTTACCAGCTGGAAGGCTCCTCGCAGGGGGTGGACGGCTGCGCCGAGTCGGTATGGGATATGCTTTGCCGCCGCCCCGGCGCCATCAAGGACGGCGCGAATGGCTTTACCGCCTGCGATCATTACCACCGTTACCGCGACGATGTGGCGCTGATGAAGGAACTTAACCTTCAGGCCTACCGGTTTTCCATCATGTGGCCGCGCGTACTGCCTGAGGGCACCGGCACGATCAATGAAAAGGGCATGGCGTTCTACGACCGGTTGGTCGATGAACTGCTCGCCGCCGGCATTACCCCCTGGATCACCTTGTTTCACTGGGACTTTCCGCTCGCACTGTTTCATCGCGGCGGCTGGCTAAACGAGGATTCACCGCGCTGGTTTGAAGACTACACCCGGGCCGTGGTGGCCCGATTGTCCGACCGCGTGCAGCATTGGTTCACCCTCAACGAACCCGCATGTTTTGTCGGATTCGGCCACCGGACCGGAATGCACGCACCCGGCCTTCAACTCGCCGACCAGGAAGTGTGCCGGGTCTGGCATCACGCCATGCTCGCGCACGGCCGTGCCGTCCGGGTCATCCGCGGCGAATCCCGGCATCCGGAGCCCAAGGTCGGTTTTGCGCCGGCCTTCCGCACCAGTATCCCGGATAGCGAACAACTCGCCGACATCGAGGCGGCCCGGACCTGGATGTTTGCCTGCGAGGGCGGCAACCTGTTTGATACCCGATGGAATCTCGACCCCTGCTTCAAGGGTTCCTATCCAACGGAGATGCTGGCGCACTGGGGCAAGGCCGCACCACGCTTGCGGGACGGCGACATGGAAATCATCGGCGAGAGGCTGGATTTTCTCGGCCTGAACATTTATCAGTCCGCGCGCATTCGCGCCGGTACGGACGGTCGACCCGAAGTCGTCGCGTATCCGGACGATCATCCACGCAACAGCCTCGGCTGGCCGATCACGCCGGATGCGCTGCGCTGGGCCACGCTCTTCCTGTACGAGGCGTACGGCAAACCGCTGCTCATCACGGAAAACGGTCTCTGCCTGAACGATGTACCGGACCAACGCGGAGAGGTGACCGACCCGGTCCGCGTCGCCTTTCTCCACGATTATTTGGCCGGATTGCAGCGCAGCGTGGAGGCGGGGATTCCCGTGCTGGGATATTTTCACTGGTCGATCATGGACAACTTCGAGTGGGCCGAAGGGTATGGCCCGCGCTTCGGGTTAATCCATGTCGACTACGCCACGCAACGCCGGACCATCAAGGCCTCGGGTCGCTGGTATGCCGATGTCATCCGCAACAACCGCGGATAACGTCGGCTCACCACCAACGCCACCGGCCGGAAGCCAGTACGAGGTCATCACGCGTGAGGCTGTTCACGGATCCATCGACGAACAGCATGTTGGCCAGGTCGCGTGACCCGTGGCGGAAACCCGGCACTCCCCACGACTGGTTCCGGTCCGCCTCGTACATGATATCGGTGTTGCCCTCCACAACATCACCCAGCAACAAGGTTTGACCCGGCCGCTCAACGGCCGATGCATAATAGTTCCATTGGGCCCACTCGATGTAGGCATTTAATGCATAAGACGTCCGATTGGCCGCCAACGGTCCGGAGACGGGACAGTTCAATACCGCTTGAACGTTCGTGCGACCCTGGGAAAGGATGTAGGGCTCCAAATGCCGCTGCCAGCTCAGTGGGCTGGGATTGAACTTGGGCGTGAACCGGTTGTCGTGGTCGGCCCGATAGTTGGTTTGAGCGATCCCGATCTGGCGGAGATTCGAGAGGCATTTGGTTGATTGCGCCTTGCCGCGGGATCGGCCGACCACCGGCAGCAGAAGCGCCCCCAGGATGCCGAGGATCGCGATCACCACGAGCAACTCGACCAGGGTGAAACCACGGGTCTTCACGGCCCCACGCGGCCCGCGACGTTGACCCGCCTGCCCCGACATTCCATCAACCGGTTTGTGCATGGTGTAACCATACACCCGGCCAGAAATTTGGGACCTTTCATTTTAACGCATTCCTTGCAGATCATCCACCCCCGCCACTACAGTTGCTGGTGGCGGTAGCCCAGCGGCGATACACCATAGGCCTGCTTGAAGGCGCGGATGAAAGCCGTGGGCGACTGGTACCCCACCTGCCGCGCCACGTGATTGACCTGCCTCCGTGTCGTTCTCAACAACTTGGCCGCCTCTGCAAGCCGGGCCCGGTGTAACACCTTGCCCGGTGATTCATTCCATTGGGCCTTCAATTTCCTGGACAGGTAGGTTTGCGAGTAGCCCATTTTTTCGGCCAACTCCTGAATGGAACCCGGATGGAACGAGAGCAGTTTGCTGTCATAACTCTTGGACGACAACACCGCCTTGCCGGAAACGGTATGCGCCTCGGCGCATTGCCACCAGGTGTTGAGAAAGTCGAACGTGCGCAAGGACCAATCGTAGACCGGAATCACCCGGCCGGATTTCGCCATGGCGATGAGCTTGCGGGCCCTGGCAACCACCGCACACCGCGTGGGCAACCGGTGGATGATGCCGAACTTCTCCCGGATGAAATCAAACATGCCCAGGGCGGGGGCGCCAGCCACGTGCACCCAAACCGTATGCCATGGACTACCCTCGGGCACGCGCACAAACGCGCCTTGCGCCGGACGATGCAACGCAATCACCGATCCGGCATCCAACGGGTATTTCCGATCGCCCACCTCATAATAGGCGAAACCGCCCAGCGTCATCACAAAGGCACCCTGGGCATCGATGGCATCCATGAACAGATCATGCCGGCGCTTTTCCCGCGCAATGCTTTTCGACTCCCCGCACATGAAAAGCTGATAGACCGGACCATCCCAGTTATCCACCATCGGCCGGACATTGTGATCCTGCTCGTCGTGCAAGGAACCCGACATGGCTGGCGATATCCTTTTCTGCATACTTTTGACATTAGTGCAATGCTCCAACCTTGTCGATGGTTTCGTACTCTTTTTGCATGACCCATCCGGAACAACCCGTGGGCACGACGCGGAAACCAGCGTCGCGCGCCCATGATCTTACCCGGTGCGGACACTGGAAAGGGACCATCATGCCACGTACATTCGCATCCCCGTCCGTCCTGCTTGCCGCAGGATGTACGGCCTTGGCCGCGACCGGGTATCCATCCTCCTCGCAGGCGGCGGCGACCGCCCAGCAGCATGACCAGCCCAAACGCCCGAACATCGTGTTTGTGATAACCGACGATGTTGAGCGCTTCATGCTGAATGCCCTCCCCGAAGGGAAAGGAAAAAACCTGACCCCGCATCTCGACCGGCTCGCCCGCGAGGGAATCGTGATGGACGGGCAACATGTCGCTTCCGCGGTGTGCACACCGAGCCGTTACAACGTATTGACCGGTCGATATGCCAGCCGGGCGCTGCACGTGGCCGACGACCAACAGGCGGTCGTGGCCTTCACCACGCACATCCGCCCGGAGGATACAACCTTGCCCAAACTGCTTCAGCAAGGCGGTTATCAAACCGGCATGGCGGGGAAAAACCACGTTCTGGAAGGCCCCGGCATGCCGGACATACCGCTCGAAGCCGATCCGCACGATCCGGCCGTCAAAGCCGTGTTGCAGGAATTCCAAACGGAATACGAGGCGGCCATCCGACGTGCCGGGTTTGATTTTGCCGGCGGAATCTACCCGGGCAACCCGGATGAACTCCGTCCGCGGGCCTTGCGTATCCACAACATGGATTATGTGACCGCGGCGGCACTTCGGTTTATTGACCAGCAAGAGGCGGACACCCCCTTCTTCCTGTATTTCGCGACGACATTACCCCATGGACCGATCGAACCGGAACGATCCTGGAACAGCGATCCGCTCCTGACCCCGTTCGGCCCGCTTGAAGCACCTCTTTCCGACATGCCGTCACGCGCCTCCATTGCCGAGCGGATTCACACCGCAAACCTGAAACCGCCCGGTCCGGATCAGGGAACCCATTGGGCGGCCGAACAGGCACCCTACGTGATGCTAGCCATTGACGACGCCATCGGTACCCTGATGGATCGCCTGGCCACGCGCGGGCTTCTGGAAAACACCCTCTTTTTCTTCTTTAATGATCACGGATGTGATGCCAAGGGAACCCTCTATCAAGGCGGGTTGCAATTCCCCAGCATGGTGTGGCGCGCGCCGGGAACGACCGCCGGATCGCGCCTCGACACCCTGATCAGCAATGTTGACTTCGCCCCGACCATCCTCGACCTCGCCGGCATCCGCTACGAACGCGATCAATTTGACGGTCGAAGTTTCCATGCCTTGTTGTCGGGCCATACAACCGATGACGACAGGATCATCTATGCCGAGATGGGATTCAGCCGGACCGTGCGGCGCGGCGCATGGAAATACCTTGCCCTCCGGTATCCGCAGGATGTGGTGACAATGCCCATGGAGGAACGGCGGCGACGGCTCGAGGCGTGGAACGCGCACCTGCGCGAGCGCGGCATTGATCCGGTGAACACCGATCCCGCCGCCCCGTTCAGCCACCTGACCGACCTCCCCGGCGGCGCCCATGCCGAACACTCGACCACCGGCAAGAAACCGCATTATTACGATCCCGATCAACTGTTCAACCTCGCCGACGACCCGGGCGAAAACAGCAACCTGGCCGGCGACCCCGCCTACGCGGAAAAACTGGCAGAGATGAAAGAACTGATGCGCCGCCACGTCCAGAACCTGCCCGGCGTTTTCGGGGAATTCAAGTAACCGGTGATCTCCGGGTCACACCTGCGCCGAGCGGGACTGGGTGGTTGTGGTATCGATCGCCGAAGGCGCCGTTTGGCAGAATGACATCTCCACCTCCACTTCCCCGGCACGGTTTGGAACACCCCGGTGACGAAAAACACACCACCCGAACGGAAGTCTATTTCTGCATATTTATAATACTAATGCAAATCTTACACCTCACGCGCTCCGTGTAGATTGATGAAAGACAAGCAACGTTTTAGCGCCAACCATTGGAAAAACATATGAACAAGCGTCTCGGTTTCATGGCCGCCTTCCTCGGGTTTTCAGGGTGGATGAATCTCCACGCCCAGATCATCCTCACCGACAATTTTTCCGACGGGGATCGCACGAACAATCCTGCCTGGTTCATCAGCGGAGGAACATTCGGCGTCTCCTTTGGCGAGGCCAACAACAACAACTCCTCCGTGAATCAGTTTTTCACGACCGCATTCACCCCAACCAACCTCGCGAACCAGACCGGGTTGCGCCTGACGCTATCCTACCGCCCGGAAGGAACGAACCTCTCCACGGTCAAGGTCGGCTTGTTCAACGGCATAGCCCCAACATCCAACAATTGGGCCCAGTTTACCGCCGGACAACCCACCCGCGATTGGCGTGGGTACCTCGCCTCGATTGGCGTGGACGGCACGGCCCCCACGGTCATCCTGCGCAACGACAACGCCGTCGATGACCATGCCTTTTTTGCCGGCGCCACGATCGGTGCCACCGGAACGACGATCAAGGTCGCCGGCACCAATACCTTCCGGATCATCCAGCTGGAACTGGTGCGCAAGGGAAGCACCATGGAGATTGAAGTGCTTGAAGGCCCTGCGACAAACGAGTTGATCAGCCTGGCCCTTGTTACCGACTCGACGGCTCCCTTTTTCGACGGCTTCAACAATGTGTCGTTTTACCAAACCACGACCGCTGGCAACGGCCACATCCGTTACGACAACATCACCCTTGAAGCTTTTTCCGCCGGCATCCCTCTGGAGGAACCCGTGCTGGCCATCCTGCCCGCCGGGGCCGGCACCGTACTGGTCACATGGTCAAACCTCTCC